>DASXPS010000116.1 GCA_036493475.1 Sporichthyaceae bacterium
CGGTGGCTCGCTTCGCTCGCACCACCGGCACCCCCCCGGGCGGTGGCTCGCTTCGCTCGCACCACCGGCACCCCCCGGGCGGTGGCTCGCTTCGCTCGCACCACCGGCACCCCCCGGGCGGTGGCTCGCTTCGCTCGCACCGCCGGCACCCCGTGGGCGGACGGGTGCCGGCGTCGGCTCATGCGCTCGGTGTGGCAACCCCCGGGCACAGTTGAAACGGGTGGGGAGCCAGTGGCCGAAGGCTCGCACCAATCGTTTCAACCCTGCCCATCAGTGGTCTGGCGGGAGCCCAAGAACAGCATCGAGTCGCCGAACTCGTGCCACAGATACCTCCGCTCCAGGGCGGCGGCGTAGGCGTCGGCGACCAGGCGCGCGCCGGCCACCGTCTCGAGCATGACCAGGTGCGTGGCCTCCGGCGGGTGCAGGCCGCTGAGTAGTCCGGTGACGACGCGGATGGGGCGGTCGGGGCCGATGACGAGGTCGGTCCAGCCGGCGGCGGCGCGGACTCGGCCGTCGGCGTCGGCGACCGTCTCCAAGGCGCGCACGACGGTGGTGCCGACCGCGATCACGCGACGGCCGGCGGCGCGAGCGGCGTTCACGGCGTCAGCGGTGGCCGGGGGTACCGCGAATCGTTCCGGGGTCGGAGGTTCGTGCAGTTCGGGGCTGGACACCCCGGTGTGCAGCACCAGTGGTGCGATGGTGACGCCGCGGGTGATCAGCTGCACCAGCATCCGGTCGGTGAACGGTCGTCCGGCGCTGGGCATCTCGGCGCTGCCGGCCTTCCCGGCGTAGACGGTCTGATGGTCGGCCAGCGTGAACCGGCTGCGTAGGTAGCCGTACTCGATCGGGCGGCCGTGCATCGCCAAGTACGCCGCCAACGGCGGCGCGTTGCTCGGCCGGGCGCGCCACAGGCGGGACGACGCCGCGGTCGGGTCCGGGTAGGGCTTCATCAACTGCACCCACGCCCCGGCGGGCAACCCGATCCACTCACCCCGAGTGCGGGTCAGATCCGGGCCGGTGTTGTCCGGCCGGCGCAGCTCCACCACCCACGTGCTGTCGTCGAGTTGCGTGGAGACGTGCACCGGCACCGCGGCGCCCGATGCGTCGGTACCGCCGAGTGCGGCGGCCAATGTCGCGGAGGTATTGAGCACCACCAGATCGCCGGGCACCAACACCGTCGGCAGATCGCGGAACCGGTGATGGGATAACCCGTCCGGCCGGGCCACCAGGAGCCGCCCGCCGTCGCGACCCAGGCCACGCCGTTCGGGCGGAGCGACGGCCTCGGCGCCCGCGGGCAGGTCGAACACCGTCGCCGGCGTCAGCACCCTCATCGTCGGCCCACCGGCATCATGTCGGCGGCGCGGTAACGGCCGCTGGGCAACTCGGCCTCGATCAGCTCCAGCAGCGCGGGCACCACCGACTCCGGGCTCGGCCGGTCGTTGATGTCCTCACCGGGGAACGCCAACTGGTGCAGGTCGGTGTTCATGTCGCCGGGGTCGACGGCGTACACCCGCAACTCCGAATGCTCTGCGGCCAGCACCGCGCTCAGGTGGTCCAGCGCCGCCTTCGACGAGCCGTACCCTCCCCATCCGGGGTACGCCTCGACCGCGGCGTCCGAGGACACGTTCACGATCCGGCCGCCCGTGTTGCTCAGCGCCGGCAGCAGCGCTTGCACCAACGCGACCGGCGCGAACGTGTTCACCCGGTACACCTCCTCCAACGCCGCCAACGGATACTCCGCCAGGCCCGGTTGCGGTGACGGCCCCAGCACACTCGCGTTGTTCACCAGCAGATCGAGGCGGGTGCCCACCGCGGCCGCGAGCGCGGCCCGATGCACCGGGTCGGCCACGTCGCCGACGATCGGCTCGGCGCCGATCTCCCGGCCGGCCACCACCAACCGCTGTGCATCGCGGCCGTCGATGATCACCCGCCAGTCCCGGCTCACCAGGGCAGCGGCCAACGCGCGGCCGAGCCCACGGGATCCACCGGTGATCAGTGCGGTTCGAATGTTCGTCATCCCTCGCTCCTTTCTGCGAGCTAGCCTGCAACTTAAAGTTCACTTGAAGTCAAGGGGATTGCCGATGGACCGCGCCACGGACCTGCTGACGATCGGGGAGTTGGCCGAGCGAGCGGGGTGTGCCACCTCCGCGGTGCGCTACTACGAGTCGCTCGGTCTGATCACCGCCACCCGCACCAGCGGGGGACAGCGCCGCTTCCGGCGCGAGACGCTGCGCCGCCTGGCTTTCATCCGGGCCGCGCAGAACGTCGGGCTGGCCCTGGACGAGATCCGCGCCGCACTTGCCGAGCTGCCCGGCGCACGCACCCCGACCAAGGCGGACTGGACGCGGGTGTCCGCGAGTTGGCGGGCCCGGCTGGACCAACACATCGACGCGCTCACCGCGCTGCGCGACGGGTTGACGGCCTGCATCGGCTGCGGGTGTCTGTCGCTGCGCCGCTGCACCCTGTCCAACCCACAGGACATCGCGGCCTCCCTCGGTCCCGGCGCGCGCTATCTTCCGCCGGGGGCGAGGGCTTGACCGCCATGGTTACAACTTGTAACTTCGAGCTAAGTTACAAGTCGTAACTTTGTGGAGGGCCGATGACTCGGCAACGCATGTCCGCCGAGGAACGGCGCCACATGCTGCTGGACATCGCCCGCGACGTCGTGGTCGCCGAGGGCTTCCATGCCGCCACCATCGACCGGGTCGCCCGCGATGCCGGGGTCACCCGCACGCTGATCTACGCGCAGTTCGGCGACCTGCCCGGCATGGTCGCCGCGTTGATCGACCGGGAGACCGCGCAGGCCATGCTCGGCCTGGCCGAGGCCTTGGCGCCGATGCCTGCCGAACTCGACCTTGTCGAGGTCTCCGAGGCGATGCTGCAGGCGATGCTGCACGCCGTGTCGCTGGCCCCCGCGGCGTGGCGCATCCTGCTCAACCCGCCGGAGGGCGGTCCACCGGAGCTGCACGCGCGTATCGCGTCCGGCCGCGCGCTGGCCCGCGCGCACGTGCAACACCTGCTCACCAGCCGGCTGCCGGACGGCGTCGCCGACCCGGAACTGGCCGCGCACCTGCACCAACTCGCCGGCGAGGAAATGGTCCGGCTGCACATGCGTGATCCCAGCACCTACCCAGTGGCGCGCCTGGTGCGCCAAATCCGGGAGATCGCCCGCGGCACCCTCGCCGCCCATCGGACGGACGCACCCATAGAAATTGAGAGGGCCCGATGACCGTCACCGAACCCGACACCGTCATCGGCGCCCCTATCGGTCCCGGCTCCCTGACCTGGCGTTACCACGGGGACCGGCTCGGCCTGTTGTTGTTGTGGCGTACCGGCACCCTGCAGAACATGCACCCCGCGGTGAACTCCGCGCTGCAGCAGCTCTCGAACTTCTTCGACGACCCGTGGGATCGGTTGTTCCGCTCGATCCCACCGATCGCCGGGGTCATCTACGACGAGAACGCCGAGGCCACCGCGGGAGAGGTGCGCGACTACCACCGCGACATCAAGGGCAGCGACGACGGGCACGGCCGACGCTGGTCGGCGCTGAACCCGGAGATTTTCTGGTGGACGCACGTCACGTTCGTCGAGGCGATCGTGGCGACCAATGAGTTCTTCGGCACTCCGCTCACTCTGGAGGAGAAGGACCAGTTGGTCCGTGAGGGGGTGACCTGGTGGCAGCGCTACGGGCTGTCCATGCGCCCAGTGGTCGAGACATGGGAGGAGTTCGACGCGTACTTCCAGCACATGCTGGAGCACGAGTTGGAGCACAACGAGACCACGCGCTGGGCGATGAGCGCGGGGGGCCAGGCCATCCCGGCTCCGCCCTATGTGCCGGACGTGCTGTGGCGGGTGCTGCGGTGGCCGACCATGAAGGCCAACGTGTGGCTGGGGGCGGGCCTGATGCCGCCCAGGGCCCGCGAGACTCTCGAACTCAACTGGACCGCGCGCGACCAACATGTGTTGGACGCGATGTCGTTCGTGATCCGTCAGGTCTGGCCGCGGCTGCCCGAACGCGTCCGTTACCAACCCCGCGCCTACGCGGCGATCCGTCGGGAACGCGACCCGGCCTGAGCCCTACAGCGAGTCCAGCGCCGCGGCCAGATCCGCCCACAGGTCCTCGACGGCCTCGATGCCGACGGCCATGCGCACCAGACCCTCGGCGATCGTCGGCGACTCACCCGGCCACCGCCGGCGTCGCTCCAACATGGATTCCACCCCGCCCAGGCTGGTTGCGGTCACCCACAACCGGGTCGCCGTGCAGAACGCGTCCGCGGTCGCCGCATCGGCGAACTCCACGCTGATCACCGCGCCGAAACTGCCCATCGCCGCGGCCCGGGCGTGGCCGGGATCGGTCGGCAGACCGGGGTAGCGCACCCGTCGGCACGCGGGATGGACGGCCAGTCGCGGGGCCAACACCGTGGCGTTGGCAGTGGCCCGTTCCACCCGCAGGTGCAGGGTGCGTAACCCGCGCAGGGCCAGCCAGCACTCCATCGGCCCCGGGATGACCCCGGTGATCCGACGACGTTGTTCCAACCGTTGCCACATCCCGTGGTCCGCGCAGACCAGGGCGCCGAGCACGACGTCGCTGTGCCCGGCGATGAATTTCGTCACCGAGTGCAGCACCAGATCCGCGCCGAGTCCCAGCGGGCGCTGGGCCACCGGGGTGGCGAAGGTGTTGTCCACCACCAGCAGGACCCCGCGTTCGCGGGCGGCCGCGCACAGCGTGGGGAGGTCGGCGACCTCGAGTGCCGGGTTCGTGGGGGACTCCAGCAAGGCCAGGTCCGCACCGTCCAGCGCGGCGATCACCGCTTCGGTGTCCGCCACATCCACCAGACGGGTCATCAGATCATGCCGAGTTCCCTCCTGCACCAATCGGCCCAACGACCCCAGGTAGGCGTGCCGCGGCGCGACCACAATGGCATCGGGTCGGACCAGTTCCAGCACCGCACCGAACGCGGCCAGCCCGGACGGATAGGCCAACCCGTGGCCACCCTCCAGCGCGCCCAATGCGGTCTCGAAGGCCTGCCAGGTCGGATTGCCGTAACGGCCGTACTCCAAATCCCCGCCGGCCACGTAGGTCGAGGCCAAGGTCAGGGGCGTGTTCATCGGTGCGTCCGGGACCTGCTCGGGTCGACCCGCCACCACCGCGATGGTTTGCGGGTGCAATCCCTGCGTTCCGTTCATGGCGTGCGCCGCACTGCACCACGTCGCGTCGCCGCGGGCTCGGCCTCGGGTCCGGTCTTACCGGTACCCCGACGCAGCGCCTCGGTGAGCTTCTCCGCGGCGGCCATCACCGCGTTCGCGTGCAACCGACCCGGCTGGCGGGACAACCGATCCAACGGTCCGGACACCGACACCGCGGCGACCACCCGGTGGCCCGGGCCGCGCACCGGCGCGGATACCGAGACCACCCCGGCCTCGCGTTCGCCGACACTCTGTGCCCACCCACGTCGACGCACCGCGGCCAGCGTGGTCGCCTGGAACACCGCACCCTGCAATCCGCGATGCATGCGCTCGGGGTCCTCCCAGGCCAGCAACACCTGTGCGGCCGAGCCCGCGGACATCGGCAGCGAGCTGCCCACCGGCACCGTGTCCCGCAGCCCGGACAGTCGCTCGGCCGCGGCCACGCACACCCGGTGATCGCCCTGCCGGCGGTAGAGCTGCGCGCTCTCTCCGGTCACGTCGCGCAGGTGCACCAACACCGGCCCGGCCGCGGCCAACAGGCGGTCCTCACCGGCCGCCGCGGCCAACTCGGCCAATCGCGGACCGAGCACGAAGCGGCCCTGTAGGTCGCGGGTCACCAACCGGTGATGTTCGAGGGCGACGGCCAACCGGTGCGCGGTGGGACGGGCCAGGCCGGTGGCGGTCACCAGGTTCGCCAAGGTGGCCGGGCCGGCCTCCAGGGCGCCCAGGACGGCCGCTGCCTTGTCCAGTACGCCAACACCGGATAGTCCGCTAGACTTGTCCATGGATTGATACTGCCGTCTCATACTGTGAAACTCAACAGCGCGAGACGCAAGTCCGGAGGAGACCGGGATTATGGGCCGCACACTCGCCGAGAAGATCTGGGACGCGCACGTCGTACGACGGGCCGAGAACGAGCCGGACCTGCTTTACATCGACCTACACCTCATCCACGAGGTGACCAGCCCCCAGGCCTTCGACGGGCTGCGCGCGGCGGGTCGCCCGGTACGCCGCCCCGATCTCACGCTGGCCACCGAGGACCACAACGTCCCCACCCTCGACATCGACAAGCCCATCGCCGACCCGGTGTCGCGTACCCAGGTCGATGCACTGCGCAAGAACTGCGAAGAGTTCGGCATTCGGCTGCACTCGCTCGGCGATGTGGACCAGGGCATCGTGCACGTGGTCGGCCCCCAACTGGGGATCACCCAACCCGGCATGACGATCGTCTGCGGCGACAGCCACACCTCCACCCACGGCGCTTTCGGTGCCCTCGCCTTCGGCATCGGCACCAGTGAGGTGGAGCACGTGCTGGCCACCCAGACCCTGCCGCTCAGGCCGTTCAAGACGATGGCCGTCACGGTGAACGGGGCATTGCCCGTCGGCGTCACCTCGAAAGACATCATCCTCGCGGTGATCGCGAAGATCGGTACCGGCGGTGGCCAGGGCTATGTCATCGAGTACCGCGGTGAGGCCATTCGTAACTTGTCCATGGAGGGCCGGCTCACCGTATGCAACATGTCCATCGAGGCAGGTGCGCGGGCCGGCCTGGTCGCCCCGGACGAGGTCACCTTCGACTATCTGAAGGGCCGCCCGCACGCGCCGAACGGTGCCGACTGGGATGCTGCGCTGGCCGCCTGGCGCGAGCTGCGCACCGACGACGACGCGACCTTCGACACCGAGGTGGTGCTGAACGCCGCGGACCTCAGCCCGTTCGTCACCTGGGGTACCAACCCCGCTCAGGGTGCGCCGCTGTCCGAGCGGGTGCCCGACCCGGCGGACATCGCCGACCCGGTCGAGCGCTCCACGGCCGAGCGCGCGCTGCAATACATGGGCCTGACGGCCGGCATGCCGTTGCGCGAGGTCACCGTGGACACCGTGTTCCTCGGCTCGTGCACCAACGGTCGCATCGAGGACCTGCGCGCCGCCGCGCAGGTTATCGCCGGCCGCAAGGTCGCACCGGGCGTGCGCATGCTGGTGGTGCCGGGCTCGGCGAAGGTGCGACTGCAGGCCGAGGCCGAGGGCCTCGATGCGGTGTTCACCGCGGCGGGCGCGGAATGGCGGTTCGCCGGGTGCTCGATGTGTCTGGGCATGAACCCCGACCAGCTGGCCGCGGGAGAGCGCAGCGCCTCGACGTCCAACCGCAACTTCGAGGGCCGGCAGGGCAAGGGCGGACGGACGCACTTGGTCTCACCACTGGTTGCCGCCGCCACCGCGGTCACCGGGCATCTCGCCGCCCCCGCCGACCTGTCCGAGGAGAGCTGACATGGAAGCCTTCATCACGCACACCGGTCGGATGGTGCCGCTGCGCCGCAGCAACGTGGACACCGACCAGATCATCCCCGCGGTGTACCTGAAACGAATCAGCCGGGACGGTTTCGAGGACGGTTTATTCGCAAGCTGGCGCACGGACCCGAGCTTCGTGCTCAACCACGCGGACCGCGAGGGCGCGACGGTGTTGGTCGCCGGCCCCGACTTCGGCACCGGCTCCTCGCGGGAACACGCGGTGTGGGCCCTGCAGAACTACGGCTTCCGGGTTGTCATCTCCACCCGATTCGCCGACATCTTCCGAGGCAACTCGCTCAAGGGCGGACTGCTCACGTTGACCCTGCCGCAGTCATCGGTGGAGCTGTTGTGGGAACGGTCCGAGGCCGATCCGAGTACCGAGATCACCGTCGATTTGGTGGACCGTCAGGTCCGTTGCGGCGACTTCGTGGCCAACTTCGACATCGACGACTACTCGCGTTGGCGGCTGCTCGAGGGCCTTGACGACATCGGATTGACGTTGCGGCACACCGACGACATCGATGCATTCGAGAAGATCCGGCCGGCCTGGTTACCGGCCACCCTGCCCGCCCGCTGAGGTCGGTACCCCGTCGCGGACAATCGGCGACAGAGCGCTGATTGTCCTTACGGGCAAGGGAAATTCACCGCGAATGCGGACCGACCAAAGTCTCGATTGGTCCGCATGGGTGAACCGAATCGGGCTTCAGAACCGGGGCGAACGGAGCGGAACTCGGCAGATTCGCTTGCGACACAACGAATCTAGAAGCCTTTGGTGATTGTTTTAGGTACGTCACTGGGCCTAACTTCTCCCACGAGCCGGGCTTTTGTGTGCCCGTAGGTCGGCGTCGGAGGGACGCAATGAACAAGACGCAGCTGATCGACGAGCTGGCGAGCAGATTCGAGGGCAACAAGAAGGCGGCCGCGCAGGCTCTCGACGCCGTGGTCGACACCATCACCCGCACCGTGGCCCGTGGCGAGAAGGTCGGCATCACCGGCTTCGGTGTGTTCGAAAAGGTCGAGCGGCCGGCGCGGATGGCCCGTAACCCAGCCACCGGTCAGCGCGTTCGGGTGGCCAAGACCTCGGTGCCTCGTTTCAAGGCCGGCACCGGCTTCAAGGACGTGGTGAGCGGGGCGAAGAAGTTGCCGCGCATTACCGCCGCTGCTGCCACCGTGACCAGCGCGGCCGCGGGTGCCGCTCGTAAGGTCGCCGCAGCCGCCAAGGCCGCCGCCCCGGCTCGGGCGACGGCGAAGAAGGCTGCACCGGCGAAGAAGGCCGTGGCGAAGAAGGTCGCACCGGCGAAGAAGGCCGTGGCGAAGAAGGCTGCACCGGCCAAGAAGGCCGTGGCGAAGAGGGCCGCACCCGCCAAGAAGGCCGCACCGGCCAAGAAGGCCGTCGCAAAGAAGGCCGTCGCGAAGAAGGCCGCACCCGCCAAGAAGGCTGTGGCGAAGAAGGCTGCACCGGCCAAGAGGGCGCCCGCGAAGCGCGCGCCGGCCAAGAGGGCCTAGCCAGCACAACGCACGTCGGGGCCGGAGCAGTTCGCTGCTCCGGCCCCGACGCAGGTCAGGGCTCGATCGATTGCACGATGGCGCTCGTGTGCGGGCCCACTCCGAGAGCCACTGCGGCCCACAGATCCTCCAGGGTGTCCACGTCCTGCCGGATCGAGGGCACACCCGCGCCGGGGAAGGCCACCGCCCCGCCGGCGACATGTGCCCGCAGGGAGTCCGGGCCGAAGGCGGGGGCGAATGGCACAGTCGCCGCGGCCAAATAAGCCGTACTGCCCGAGCCGTGCGCATCGGCGACCACCACCGCGCAGTTCGCCACCGAGGCGAACGCCAACACCTCACCGAGTTCCGCGGTGCGCAGGGCGGGCAGGTCCGCGGACAGCGCCGCGATACCCGCCTGCGGTGCGCGTTGCCGGGCCACCGTCGCGCCCCAGGACAGTGCCGCGTTCAATCCCGCGTCGGGCCTGTCGTCGACCACGTGGGCGCCCAGTGCCGCGGTGAGCTCTGCGGCCGCGGGATCGTCGGTCACCACCACCAGTTCAACGACCCCGACGGTGGCCAACGCGGCCGCCGCGGTGTCCGCTGCGAACGCGAGCGCAAGAGCGGCCCGGTGTGCCGCGGCCGGGCCGCGCAATCGGGATTTCGCCGTGTCCAGGCGTTTGACCGGCAGTACCAGCGACCAGGCTGCGGTCTGCGCGTTCTCACCCCGATCGGTCATCGCGGCCGATCCTGTCACCGGATCCAACGGCACCGACGTCGACCCCGTGCACAGCCCACCGGCCCGTTGACGTGAAAGGCTGCCGGCAGCAATCGCGCGAGGAGGGAAAGGGCGAGGAGTGGGCGGTGATCGCAAGCGACCGTGGTTCCGTACGGTCGAGGTGCTGCTCATCCCCTGGCTGCGGTCGATCATCCGACACCGCTGGTCCGGCGGGGAGAATGTGCCGCGCACCGGCGGAGTTGTGGTTGCCGCCAATCACATCTCGAAGATCGACCCGGTGACCTTCGGCTATTTCATCGACTCCAGTGGACGCACGCCGCGATTTCTGGCGAAGGCGGAGTTGTTCGAAGCCCGCGGGTTGGGCCGGGTTTTCCGCGGCACCGACATGATTCCGGTGCATCGCGGTGCGCAGAGCGCAGCGGCCTCGGTGGCCGCGGCGGTGGCCGCCGTGCGTGACCAGGGCGCGTTGGTGATTGTTTATCCGGAGGCCACGATTACCCGCGATCCCGGGATGTGGCCGATGGTCGGCAAGACCGGCGCGGCTCGCATTGCACTGGAGGCCGGGGCACCGGTGATCCCGGTCGCGCAGTGGGGTGCACAGCGCGTGCTGGCGCCCTATTCACATCGGCCGACGCTCCTGCCCCGCCGCACGGTGTACGCACGGGCCGGCGCCCCGGTCGACCTTGACGACCTGCGCGGGCGGGAACTCACCGCGGAGTTGTTGGCCGAGGCAACGATGCGCATCATGAACGCGATCACCGCGGAGTTGGAGGTGATCCGCGGGGAACAGGCGCCCACCGAACGCTACGACCCGCGCACTGCCGGGGTTGCGCCGTTCGGCAGCCCCGGCGCCGTCGGCGGGGCTGCGGAACAGGGGACCGTGTGAGTCGGGTAGCGGTGCTCGGCGCCGGTGCGTGGGGCACAGCGTTCGCGTTGGTCCTGGCTGATGCGGGCAACGAGGTCGCGTTGTGGGCGCGTCGGCCGGAACTCGCCGAGGCGATGGCGGTCAAGCGGTGCAACGTCGACCATCTGCCCGGCGTGGAACTGCCCGAGGCCGTGGCACCCACCTCGGACGCCGCGGCCGCACTGGCCGACGCGGATCTGGTGTTCCTCGCCGTGCCCTCCCAACGGTTGCGCGAACACCTAGAGCAGTGGTCGGAGTTGCTGCGCCCCGACGCCGTGCTGATCAGCCTGGCCAAGGGCGTGGAGTTGACCACCACCTACCGGATGAGTCAGGTGATCACCGAGGTCACCGGGGCCGGCCCGGAGCGGATCGCGGTGGTGACAGGACCGAATCTGGCCGGCGAGGTGGCGCTGCGTCAGCCCGCGGCGACCGTTGTCGCCAGCGCGCACCTCGACGTGGCCGGGCGCGTCCAGGACGCCTGCCACACCGACTGGTTTCGGGCCTACACGCACACCGATGTGATCGGCGCCGAACTCGGTGGCGCGGTCAAGAACGTGATCGCGTTGGCGGTCGGCATGGCACACGGCATGGGACTGGGCGACAACGCGAAGGCCGCCCTGCTGACCCGCGGCATCGCGGAGACCTCCCGCCTCGGCGTCGCGCTGGGTGCCGATCCCTACACATTCGCCGGCCTGGCGGGCCTCGGTGACCTGGTGGCCACCTGCCAGTCACCGTTGTCGCGCAACCGCAGCTTCGGTGAGCGGGTCGGCGCCGGTGTCTCCGTCGAGGTGCTCACCGCGGACACCCGTCAGGTGGTCGAGGGCGTGAAGACCTGCGAGGCGATCTGCGATCTGGCCGCCCGGCATCGGGTCGAGATGCCGATCGTGACCCAGGTCGCCGCGGCGATCCGGGACGGCGTGCCACCCGGCGTGGTGCTGCGCACGCTCATGTCCAGATCGGCGAAACACGAACGCGAGGGAATTGGATGAAGACTGGGATCGTCATCTTCGCCACCGACGAGTCGATCTCGATCACCGAGTTGGCCAGGGCGTGTGAGGAGCGCGGTTTCGAGTCGCTGTTCGTCCCCGAGCACTCGCACATCCCGGTCTCCCGATTGAGCCCGTGGCCGGGCGGCCCGGAGTTGCCGCGCTTCTACTACCGCACCCTTGATCCGTTCGTCGCGTTGTCCGCGGCGGCCGCGGTCACCACCAGCCTGCACGTGGGCACCGGTGTCGCCTTGGTCGTGCAGCGTGACCCGATCTACCTGGCCAAGGAGATCGCCTCGCTGGATCACCTCTCCGGTGGCCGGGTGCTGTTCGGCATCGGAGGTGGCTGGAACCGCGAGGAGATGGCCGATCACGGCACCGACCCGAAGACCCGGTGGGACGTGATGCGCGAGCGGGTATTGGCCTGCAAGGAGATCTGGAACCACGAGCAGGCCGAGTATCACGGCGACTACGTGAACTTCGATCCGTTGTGGTCCTGGCCCAAGCCGGTGCGCCAACCCCCGGTGCTCATCGGCGGCGACGGTGCCGGAGCCTTCGACAGGGTGCTGGACTATGGCGACGGCTGGATGCCGATCAACCGCTTCAAACCGGGCATGTTTGCCGCCCGGGTGGCCGAGCTGCAGAAGCTGGCCGCCGACCGCGGCCATCCGCCGGTACCGGTCACCATATTCGGCGGTAAGACCACCGAGGAGGCGGTACACGAATACGCCGAGCTGGGGTTGGAACGCACCCTGTTCATCGCGCCCTCGGCCGCTGCCGACACGGTCCTGCCGGAACTGGACAAGCTCGCGAAACTCGCCGATCTGGTGCGCTGATCGCGCTACTGTCGACCCGATGAGCGCGCGCAAGCCGAGGGTCGCGGTCGTGTTCGGCGGCCGCTCGTCCGAACACGCGGTGTCGTGTGTCTCAGCGGCCAGCGTGCTGCGGGCGATTGATCGCGACGTCTATGACGTGGTGCCGGTCGGCATCTCGCAGGAGGGCCGGTGGGTCCTCGCCGCCGACGACCCGGACCGGCTGGCCATCGTGGGCAACACACTGCCCACCGTGGATGGGCAGTCGTCCCCGGTGGTGCTCGCCGGCGATCCGACGGCCAGTGGGCTGGCCCTGCACGACAACGGCGCGGTGGCCGGCGCGATCGGCCATTTGGACGTGGTGTTCCCGGTGCTGCACGGGCCGTTCGGTGAGGACGGCACCATTCAGGGCCTGTTCGAACTCGCCGATCTGCCCTATGTCGGGTCAGGTGTACTGGCCAGCGCCGTCAGCATGGACAAGGCCTTCATGAAGGTGGTGCTGGCCGGCGCCGGTCTGCCCGTCGGCCCGTATGTGGTGGTGCCGCCGCGGCGCTGGATCGAGGACGCGGACGGCGTGCGCAAGGCCATCGCGGAACTGGGCTGGCCGGTGTTCGTGAAGCCGGCACGTGGCGGCTCCAGTGTCGGCATCAGCAAGGTGCACGGTCCCGACGGCCTGGACGCCGCGATGGCGTTGGCCCAGGAATGGGATCCGAAGGTTATCGTCGAGGCCGCCATCGTGGGCCGAGAAATCGAGTGCGGGGTGCTGGAGGGCGAGCTGTTGCCCGACGGCACGCCGACCGCGCCGCAGGCCAGCGTCACCGCGGAGATCCAGGTGGTCGGCGGGCGCGAGTTCTACGATTTCGAGGCCAAATACCTCGAGGACTCCACCCAGCTCACTGTGCCCGCGGACCTGCCGGAAGAGCTCGCGAACGAGGTGCGCCGGCTGTCGGTGTGCGCCTTCGACGCGTTGTCCTGCGAGGGCCTCGCCCGGGTGGACTTCTTCGTCACCGACAACGGGCGCATCGTGCTCAACGAGGTGAACACCATGCCGGGCTTCACCCCGGTGTCGATGTTCCCCTCGATGTGGGCCGCATCCGGGATCGACTACCCGCAACTGATCGACCGGTTGCTGCGCACCGCGTTGCGCCGCCGCCGCGGCCTGCGCTGAGGCTGCGTCAGACGCCGCTCGTCACGCCTTGGGGTCGATGGCGGTGATGGCCGCCGCGATGTCCACCACGGGGCCCTGCGGCGGGTCGTGCTTGCTCGGGATGCGCATCTCGACGTTCACCCGCCGCCCGACGGTGGTCCAGATCCGCACGTCGGGTTGGTCGTCGATGAACCAGTAGATCCCGTTCACCCCGGCCAGCACCGAGGTCGGCGTCAGCCCCGCGGGTTTGCCGACGCCGCAGCGCAGTACCACCGGTGGGTTGCCCCAGGCCGCGGTCGTCCCCTGCTCCGGGGAGATGTGCCGCCGGGGCAAATCGTCGACCTTGTTCGGCAGCGCGCCGACCAACCGCCGACAGACGTCCTGCGCCGCGGGGGCGGATGACGGCACCGGGCTCACCGCGACCGGCGTCGAGGAACCGCAGCCGGCCAACCCGAGCACGGCGAGGACCAGGATCGGACCAGGCCTCAGAGGTGGACCACCGGGCAGGTCAGCGTGCGCGTGATGCCGTCCACCGACTGCACCCGGGCGACGACCAACTTGCCGAGTTCGTCCACCGACCCGGCCTCGGCCCGCACGATCACGTCGTAGGGGCCGGTGACATCCTCGGCGAGCGTCACCCCGGCGATGTCTTGAATCTGCTGCGCGACCACCGCTGCCTTGCCCACTTCGGTCTGGATGAGGATGTATGCCTGGACCGACATGACTGATGACCTCCGTGTTGTGCCGCGACGCCCCAGAACCTATCGCGAGGGAGCTTGGCCGTGACTCCGACCGTCGGCAGCCTCGGCGAGTTCGGATTGATCGCCGCCCTGACCGCGCGGCTGCCGCAGCACGCCGGTGTGCTGGTCGGTCCCGGTGACGACGCGGCGGTGCTCAGTTCACCGGACGGGCGGGTGGTCGCCTGCACCGACGTTCTGGTCCAGGACCGGCACTTCCGGCTCCTCGCGCGACACGGCGCGGCCGTGGGACGCAAGGCCGCTGCGGCCAATCTGGCCGACGTGGCCGCGATGGGCGCGGTACCCACGGCGCTGCTGTGGGGACTGGTGGCGCCCGCGGAGCTGGACGCGCAGTGGTTGCTGGATGTGGCCACCGGCCTGGCGGTGGAGGCAGCCGAGACGGGCGCCGCGGTCGTGGGCGGCGATGTCACCGCCGGCCCGCTGGTGGTGCTCGCGGTCAGCGCGCTCGGCGACCTGCAGGGCCGTGCTCCGGTCCGCCGCGCCGGCGCCCGGGCCGGGGACGTGGTGGCCGCGTGCGGGCGGTTGGGCGACTCGGCGGCCGGGTTCGCGCTGCTGGAGGCCGGGTTGGGGGTCCGGCATCCCGAGCTGGTCGACGCGCACCGGTGCCCACGTCCGCCGTACGCCGCCGGCCCCCGGGCCGCGGACGCCGGTGCCACGGCGATGATCGACGTCAGCGACGGCCTCCTCGCCGACCTCGGCCACCTCGCCGCGGCGAGCAACGTGCACATCGACCTGGCCACCGACGCCCTGCCGCCCGACGACCGGGTACGGGCGGCGGCCGCGGACCTCGGCGTCGACCCCGCGGATTGGGTGTTCAGCGGCGGGGAGGACCATGCCCTGGTCGCGACGTTCCCGCCCGGCACGTCGTTGCCGCCGGGCTGGCGCGGCATCGGCTGGGTGCACGCGGGCGAGCCCGGGGTCACAGTGGACGGTGCGCCGCGCCCCGGCCGTGCCGGGTGGGACCACTATCGGGAGCAGCGTTGAACGCGGCGGAACGGTTGCGGGTGCTCGCCATCGCAGGGTCGGACTCCGCCGGCGGGGCGGGCGTGCAGGCAGACGTGAAGACGGTGTTCGCGCTGGGTGGGCACGCGAGCACGGTGCTCACCGCGGTCACCGCGCAGAGTTCGCGCGGGGTGCACCAGTGGTGGCCGCTGCCCGCGAACGCCGTCCGGGCGCAGTTCGCCGCGGTGCTCGACGACCTGGGCGTGGACGCGGTGAAGACCGGCATGCTCGGCTCGGCCGAGGTGGTGGACACGGTCGCCGAGCTGCTGGCCCCGTTGCATGCGGCCGGGGTGCCGATCGTCGTAGACCCGGTGCTGGCCTCCACCCACGCCGACCCGTTGTTGGCCGCCGACGCCCTGGACGCGATGCGTACCCGGATGTTGCCGCTGGCCACGGTGGCCACCCCCAACCTGGGCGAGGTCCGCGTGCTGAGCGGCGTCGTGGTGGCCGAGGAGTCCGATCTGGACGCCGCGGCGATCGCCATGCTCGACCTGGGCCCGCGCTGGGTGTTGATCAAGGGCGGGCATCTGAGCGGCGACGCCGTGGATCTGCTCAGCGACGGCCACTCGGCCCGGCTCATGCGCGCAAAGCGCCTGGACACGCCGCACACGCACGGCACAGGGTGCACGCTGGCCACGGCATTAGCCGTCGGATTGGCCCGCGGACTGGATGTGCCCGGCGCGGCGCGGGCGGCAAAGGACTTCGTCACCGGCGCGATCGCGGCCGGTTATCCGATGGGTGCCGGCCCGGGGCCGGTCGACCAGCGGTGGGTGCTGCGCTTCAGCGAGTGACCTTGCCCGCCTTGATGCAGGATGTGCAGGCCTGGATGCGCCGACGGGTACCGCCGACCAGCGCGCGCACGGTCTGGATGTTCGGGTTCCAGCGGCGGCGGGTGCGCCGGTGGGAGTGCGAGATGCTGTTGCCGAAGCCCGGGCCCTTGCCGCAGACGTCGCAGTTGGCAGCCACGGGTGCACACTCCAGAACAGGTCCTCGACGGTCCCCGGCGCGCGCCGGAGATGCCCGGACGTGTCCGGGCCGAGGACAGACAATAGCCGACCCTGCGGCCGCCGGGCCAACCGACGGCGCGCCGAGGACGGGCCACGAACCGGCCGGTAGTGATTAAAGTGCCGGAATGACGGTGACTCCCACTCCGGGCGGCCCGGTCGACCGCCCGCCCGCCGCGGTCGACCGACTGGCCGCCGAGGATGTGCGGCGTTGGGCCGGTGACGTGCTGGCCGAACTGGGCCGGGCGCGGGAGGAAATTGACGCGCTCAACGTGTTCCCGGTGGCCGATTCGGACACCGGCACCAACCTGTACCTGACCATGGAGGCCGCCGCCCAGGCCGCCAACGAGCTCGGCCCGGAGGCCGACGCGGCGACCTGCGTCGAAGCCGTGGCCCGCGGGGCCATGCTGGGCGCCTGGGGTAACTCCGGTGCCATCCTCAGCCAGATGCTGCGCGGGGCCGGTCGGGCCTTGCTCGCGCCGGTCGAGCCCGATGCCACCGCCGCCCAGATCGTCGCCCGCGCCCTGCGCGCCGCGGCGGATTTGGCGTACGCGGCGGTGGACCGACCCACCGAGGGCACCATGCTGACCGTCGGCCGGGCCGCTGCGGACGCGGCGACCGGCTCGACCGTCGCCGAGGTGCTGCAGCACGCGGCCACTGCGGCCGGCCAAGCCCTGGAGCTGACGCCGCTGCAACTGGACGTGCTGGCCCGGGCCGGCGTGGTGGATGCCGGCGGCCGCGGGCTCACCGTCGTTCTCGATGTGTTGGCCGCTCGGGCCAGCGGCCTCACCCGGATGTCCCCGCCGGCGCGCACCCGGCTGCGCGTGCCCGGACTGCGCACGGAGCGCTGCTCGGTCGGCACCAACACCGCGTACGAGCTGATGTTCCTGTTCGAGGGCGACGATGGGGCCGCCGCGCGGCTGCGCGCCGATCTGGCCGGCGCCGGCGACTCCCTGGTGGTGGTCGGCGGCGAGGGCCTGTGGAACGTCCATCTGCACACCGACGACTGTGGCGTCGCGTTGGAAGCCGCGATGCAGTCCGGACGCCCGTACCGGATCCGGATCACCAACATCCTGGAGCGTCCGGAGCACGCCGGCGAGCGGCTGGGCAACGGGCGGGCGGTGATCGCGCTGGCTTCCGGGCCGGGCCTGGCCAAGTTGCTCGACGAGGCCGGCGCGCTGGTGCTGGAGGTGCCACCGGGTGCGGTGCCGGCCACCGCTGCCCTGCTGGAGACGGTGCGCCGCCCGCGGGTTAGCGAGGTCGTGCTGCTACCCAACGATTCGGCCAGCCGCGCGGCCTGCGAGGCCGTCGCCACCCAGGCCCGGGAGGTCGGCATCACCGTCGCGGTGCTGCCCACCGAGGCCTCCGTGCAGGCATTGGCCGCCCTCGCCGTGCATGAACCCGGCCGCCGCTTCGGTGACGACCTGGTCGCGATGACCTCCGCCGCCGGGGCCACCCGGCACGGCGCGGTGCTGATCGCACCCACGGAGGCGATGACCAGCGCCGGAGTGTGCCGCGCCGGGGACGCCCTCGGGCTGATCGACGACGATGTCGTGCTGATCGGCACCGACGCAGAGCTCGTCGGCGCCGGGGTGGTGGATCGCCTGCTCGGCGGTGGCGGTGAACTGGTCACGTTGATCTCCGGCGTGGGCCTGACCAGTGGCGCCGTCGGCCGGCTCTCCCACGGCGTGCGCCGGCGCCGCCCGGACGTGGAATGCATCGCCTATGACGGGGGCCAGCCGGACTATCCGTTGCTGATCGGGGTCGAGTGACCTCCGAGCATCACCCGCTGGGGGAATCACTGCATCGGGTGGTCGGTGAGGCGACCGCCAAGAAGCTGGAGAAGGCCTTCGGCATGCGCACCGCCGACGACCTGCTGCGTCATTACCCGCGCCGGTACGAGAAGCGCGGCGAGCTGACCCCGCTGGCTGCATTGGAGCGCGGCAGCCAGGTCACCGTGCTCGCCGAGGTCATCTCGGTGAAGTCGCGGAGCATGCAGCGGCGGCACGGCAAGATCTGGGAACTCGTCGTCACCGACGGCCGGCACCAGCTGAATTTGGTCTTCTTCGGCAACCAGCACAACGCCAGGCGCCTGGAGAAGGGCCATCGCGCGCTGTTCTCCGGCACGGTCGGCTTCTACAACGGCAAGCCGCAGTTGGCGCACCCGGAGTTCCATCTGGTCGGCGACGCCGAGGACGAACTCCCGATCGGTGACCTCCCGTCCGGCGACCGCGCCGCGACACATTGGATCGGCGAGATGATCCCGGTCTATCCGGCCACCAGGGCGGTGCAGAGCTGGGACATCATCAAGTACGTCAAGGAGGCGTTGGCCTGGGCGTCCACCAAGGAATTCGCCGACCCGTTGCCCGCCGAGCTGCGCGCCGAGCACAACCTGGCGAACCTTGCCGATGCGTTGTTCATCGTGCATCGCCCAAAGGACTGGGCGCAGGCCCAGTGGGCCAAGTCCCGGCTGCGTTGGGAAGAGGCCTTCGTGCTGCAGGCCGCGCTGGCGCAGCGTCGCTCGGCGACCCGTGGTCTGCCCGCGACGCCACGGGTGGCCCGCCCCGACGGCTTGCTGGCCGCTTTCGACAATCGGTTGCCCTTCGAACTGACGACGGGTCAGCGCGAGGTGGGTGAGGAACTCACCGCGGAGCTGGCCCGCAGCTGTCCGATGAACCGGCTGCTGCAGGGCGAGGTCGGTTCCGGCAAGACCGTGGTCGCGCTGCGCGCCATGCTGGCCGTGGTGGACGCCGGCGGACAGGCCGCGCTGCTCGCACCCACCGAGGTGCTCGCCCAGCAACACCACCGCTTGCTGTGCGCGCTGCTCGGACCGTTGGCCGAGGCGGGCACCCTGGGCGGGGACGAGAACGGCACCCGGGTCGCGCTGCTCACCGGGTCGCTGGGCACTGCCGCCCGCCGCGCCGCGTTGCTCGATGCGGCCAGTGGCCAGGCCGGCATCGTGGTCGGAACCCACGCGCTGCTGCAGCACAAGGTTGAGTTCGCCGACCTCGGGCTGGTCGTGGTCGATGAACAGCACCGCTTCGGCGTCGAGCAACGCGACGCACTGCGCGCGAAGAGCATCACCCTGCCGCACCTGCTGGTGATGACCGCGACCCCGATCCCGCGCACGGTCGCGATGACCGTGTTCGGCGACCTGGACGTCTCCACGCTCACCGAGCTCCCGGCGGGGCGCTCGCCGATCGCCACGCACGTGGTGCCGGTCGCGGACAAGCCGAACTTCCTCGACCGCGCTTGGCAGCGCATCCGGGAGGAGGTGACCGGCGGCCACCAGGCCTATGTGGTCTGCCCGCGCATCGGCGAGGCCGAGGACGAGGACGGCATGCCGCCGGACCCCTTCCTGGAGGACGAAGAGGAACGCCGACCGGCCGCCGCCGTGCTCGACGTCGCCCCGGACCTCGCCGCCGGACCGCTGGCCGGCCTGCGTGTCGATGTGCTGCACGGACGAATGCCCACCGAGCGCAAGGACGCAGTGATGGCTGCGTTCGCGGCCGGCGAGTTGGACGTGCTTATCGCCACCACGGTCATCGAGGTCGGCGTCGACGTGCCCAACGCCACCGTGATGGCCGTGCTGGATGCGGAGCGGTTCGGTATCTCGCAGCTGCACCAGTTGCGCGGCCGGGTCGGCCGGGGCACGGCCGCCGGTCTGTGTCTGCTGATCACCGACGCCGAGGCGGGCACCCCGGCCCGCGAACGCCTCGACGCTGTGGCCGCGACCACCGACGGCTTCGAGTTGTCCCGCGTCGATCTGCTCACCCGCCGGGAGGGCGACGTACTCGGCACGTCTCAGTCGGGCGGCCGGTCCAGCCTGCGCATCCTGTCGGTGATCCGGGACGCCGACCTCATCGCCGCGGCCCGCGTCGAGGCGACCCGGGTCATCGATGCCGACCCGGAACTGCGCTCCCTGCCGGCCCTGGCCGCGGCGTTGGCCGACCTGCTGGACACGCAGCGCGCCGGCTACCTCGACAAGTCGTGAATTCTTGAGCGGCCGAGTGGGCACAGGGTGAACCTGCGGATTGTCGGCGGTACGGCCGGCGGACGTCGGCTGCGGGCCCCGGAGGGCCGGGACACCCGGCCCACCGCGGACCGCACCCGGGAGGCCCTGTTCTCCACGCTGGCCACGTTGGCCGAGGCCGACGCGCGGTTCCTCGACCTGTACGCGGGCAGCGGCGCGGTCGGTTTGGAGGCCCGCTCCCGCGGCGCTGCGGCGGTCACCCTGCTCGAGCACAACCCCGACGCATTGCGCGTGCTGCGGGAGAACGTCGCCGCGCTGGCCCTGGGGGAGTGCACGGTGCTCGCGGGCAAGGTGGCCACGGTGCTGGCCCGCGGCAGTGACGCGGTCTTCGAGGTGGTGTTTGCCGACCCCCCCTACGCCCTGCCCGCCCCCGACCTGGCCGAGGTGCTGGGCCTGGCCGTCGCCCACGGCTGGCTGGCCGCCGAGGCGGTCGTCGTGGTGGAGCGGGCCGGCCGGGACCGGGACTGGGTGTGGCCGGACGGGTTCCTCGACGTGCAGCACCGCCGCTACGGCGAGGCCACCCTGTGGTATGGCCGTCGCATCGGAGCCGACCCGGGCGTGCATCCGGGCTGACGACACGCCACACTGGCCCCGTGCGTAGCTGCGTGTGCCCCGGCTCCTTTGATCCGGTGACCAACGGTCATCTCGACGTGATCGCGCGTGCCGCCAAGCTGGCCGACGAGGTTGTGGTCGCGGTCCTGGTGAACCGGAACAAGCGGGGCTTGTTCAGCCTCGAGGAGCGCCTCGACATGCTCCGCGAGGAGCTCACCGAGTACGGAAACGTGCGGGTCGACTCCTTCGAGGGCCTGCTGGTCGACTACTGCGCGGCCAATGACATCCCGGCGATCGTGAAAGGCCTGCGGGTGGTCGGCGACTTCGACTACGAGCTCCAGATGGCCCAGATGAACCACGCGCTCACCGGCGTGGAGACGCTGTTCGTGGCGACCAACCCGGTCTACAGCTTCCTGTCCTCCAGCTTGGTCAAGGAGGTCGCCGGGCACCGGGCGCACATCACCGGCATGGTGCCCGACCGGGTGCTGGAGCGGCTGCTCAAACGACTCGCGGAGTCGTCCTGACCGGCACCCAACCCGACGTCCCGGACGTCGCCGGTTTGCTCGCCGACCTGCGCGAGCAGGTGCGCGGCGCGCGGGCGATGCCGATGTCCGCGTCCTGCCTGGTCAACCGGGCGGCGACGCTGGAGCGCATTGACGCCATCAAGGCCGCGTTGCCCGACCGGCTGGCCCGCGCCGACGAGCTGCTTGCCGAGCGCGACGGGGTGCTGGCGCAGGCCCTCGGGCGGGCGGAGCAGGTGCTCGCCGAGGCTGCCGAGGAGGCCCAGCGGCGGATGTCCCTGACCAGCGTCGGGGTCGAAGCCGCTGCCTGGGCCGACGCGATGCGGGCTGCCACCGAGGCCGAGCTCGCCGCGGCGCGGGAGCAAGCCGACCTCGACGCGGACGCCAAACTTGCCCACGTCGAAGTCATCCTGGAGCGCACGCTGTCCCTCGCCCGGCACGCCGGTGAGGATCCCGCGCCCTCCGCGGCCGCGGCCGCGCGGCAGCTGGGCGATCTGGTCGCCATGCTGGAGCAGATGTTGGACGGCGTCCGCCGGGGCCGGGAGAACATGCACGGGCGCCACCACATGGAGGACCTCGGGGATCATCTTCGGGTGGCCGAGGCCGGCGGCGACGCTCCGGAGCAGCACGGTTTGGGCCCACTGGACGAACTCGGGTAACCTTCCGCCTTGGTCTGACGGACCACTGATGCGTGAT
This sequence comes from Sporichthyaceae bacterium, assembly GCA_036493475.1. Classification (NCBI taxonomy): domain Bacteria; kingdom Bacillati; phylum Actinomycetota; class Actinomycetes; order Sporichthyales; family Sporichthyaceae; species Sporichthyaceae bacterium. Next base: position 22,110 of record DASXPS010000116.1, read on the forward strand.
GCCCGAAGAGATTCAGAAAACCCAGCGACTCGACCCGCAGGCACCCCTGGTGCTCGACGCCCGCCGTCTCGGCCGGCGGCCCGGGTCGATGCAACGGGTTTCCCGATCTGTTCCGGCACCTGCGGATCTGGGTCTGCCGGTCATCGGAGTGCCCGAAGGGGCGACCATCGAGCTGGATCTGCGGCTCGAGGCGGTCCTGGACGGCGTGCTCGTGTCGGGAACGGCAGGGGCGCCGCTGGCTGGGGAGTGCGTGCGCTGCCTGGAGCCCGTCCACGACGAGATTGTCGTGGAGCTCGCGGAGTTGTTCGTGTTTCCCGGTCGCGACGGCGATGAGGAGACCAGTTGGCTACAGGACGATCTGCTCGATCTGGAGCCGACGTTGCGGGACGCGGTGGTGCTCATGCTGCCGTTGCAGCCGGTGTGCGAGGACGACTGCGCCGGCCTGTGCGTCGAGTGTGGCGCGCGGCTGGCGGAGGACCCAGAGCACGCTCACCAGCAGATCGACCCCCGGTGGGCCGTTTTGCAGGGACTAGTGGGAAACGACGAACAGGAGTGAGTGACCGTGGCGGTTCCCAAGCGGAAGATGTCGCGCAGCAACACCCGCAGCCGACGCGCGAACTGGAAGGCCGCGCCGCTGACGCTGGCCAACTGCGAGCGCTGCCGCGAGCCGAAGCTGCCGCACACCGTGTGCCCGACGTGTGGGACGTACAACCGCCGTCAGGTGCTCGGTACCTGAGCTCATGACCGGCTCGCCGGCGGACGAGATCCCCTCCGCGGATCTCGAGAAGCGGATGGGCGTCAGCGTGTCCCCACCCCTGCTGGAGCGCGCGCTGACCCACCGTTCGTTCGCCTACGAGCACGGCGGCCTGCCCACCAACGAGCGGCTGGAGTTCCTCGGCGACTCCGTGCTCGGTCTGGTCGTCACCGACTCGCTGTTCCACCGCCACCCCGACCTGCCCGAGGGGCAGTTGGCCAAGCTGCGTGCCGCGGTGGTCAACATGCGCGCGCTGGCCGAGGTCGGACGCGATCTGGAACTGGGCGACTTTCTGCGCCTGGGCCGCGGGGAGGAGGGCACCGGCGGGCGGGACAAGTCCTCGATCCTGGCCGACACCCTGGAGGCGCTGATCGGGGCGGTGTACCTGGACCGTGGCCTGAACGAGGCCTCGGCGCTGGTGCATCGGTTGTTCGATCCGTTGATTGAGGCCTCGGCCGGTCTCGGCGCCGGCCTGGACTGGAAGACCAGCCTGCAGGAGCTCACCGCGACCGTGGGCATCGGTGTGCCGGAGTACGCGGTCACCGAGAGCGGGCCGGACCACGAGAAAATGTTCCAGGCCACCGCCCGGGTCGGCGGTGCCGACTACGGCATGGGCAGCGGGCGAAGCAAGAAGGAGGCCGAGCAGCAGGCCGCCGAGGCCGCGTGGACCTCGTTGCGCCGCAAGCACGCCGCGGACCTGCCCGCCGCGCACGAGTCCTGACCGCCGGCTTCCCGACCCGCCCGCGCCGTGCCCGAACTACCCGAGGTGGAGACGGTGCGCGCCGGGCTGGCGCGCTTCGTGTTGGACCGGGAGATCGCCGCGGTCAACGTCGACCATCCGCGTGCGGTGCGCCGGCACGTGCCGGGCAGCGCGGACTTTCGCGGTCGGCTGGTCGGCCGGCGCATCCTGTCCGCCGAACGGCGCGGCAAGTACCTGTGGCTGCCGCTGGACTCCGGCGAGACGGTGCTCGCGCATCTGGGCATGAGCGGGCAGCTGCTGGTGCAGCCGGACACCGCGCCGCTGGAGACCCACCTGCGGGTGCGCATCCGGTTCGCCGACGGCGGCCCGGAGCTCCGCTTCGTCGACCAGCGCACGTTCGGTGGGCTGTCCGTGGAGCCGATGACCGAGGTGGACGGCACGGTGCTGCCGGTGCCCATCGCGCACATCGCCCGCGACCCGCTCGATCCCCGCTTCTCCGCACCGCGCTTCGTCGCGGCGATGCGCCGCAAGCGCACCGAACTCAAGCGGGCCCTGCTCGACCAGAGCCTGATCAGCGGGATCGGCAACATTTACGCCGACGAGGCGCTGTGGGTGGCCAAGCTGCATTACGCCCGGCCCACGGAGAACCTGCCGCCGGGGAAAATCCGGGAGGTGCTCGCGGCTTCCGTCGAGGTGATGACCGCGGCGCTAGCGGCCGGCGGCACCTCGTTCGACAGCCTCTATGTGAACGTCAACGGCGCCAGTGGGTACTTCGATCGGTCGCTGCAGGCTTACGGCCGGGAGGACAAACCGTGCGGTCGGTGCGGGACGCCAATTCGTCGCGAACCGTTCATGAATCGCTCGTCCTATTTCTGTCCACATTGCCAACGGCGCCCGTATCGCGCAGCTCCTGCGCTGTGACCGGATCGATATCTATGTCCGTCACCCGGTTGCACAATCCACTTGCGTGCGCCAAAGCACTCAGCCATGATCCAGCTGAGTGGCTCTCAGGTCCCGCCCGCTTTGCCCGGACCTGACCAGGGCAGGCGCCGCTGCGCGCTCCCCAGGCTTGACCGGACCGCATTCTGATGCGACTCTAGACGTAACCCGCGCTCCCAGTTCCGGTCACTACCCGCGTATCGGAGCCGGAGGCAGACACGTCGGCTACCAGCTGGTCTCTCAGCGTGGAGGACCCTCACAGATGGCAAAGGCAATTCTCGGGCACATAGGTGGCCCGGACCCCCGCATGCTCGCCGAAATGCGGCGTATGCAGCGACGTATTGTCGAACTCGAGTCCGAACTCATGCGAGTACGGGCCGAGAACGATTCGCTCTGCGCGGCATTGCACCGCGACGAGCTACTCACCGTGGAGCTTCACGAGCCCGCGTTGACCTGAGCGCTATCGCTCAGCACCTAAAAGGGACGCCGTTCTCGGCGTCCCTTTTTCCGTGAACCCGAAATGGCAATCGGCGTGGCGGGCCCGCCGTTCCGCGGAAGCGCCCGGCCCCTCCGCTAGCTTGGCCGTAACTGGCGCGTGACCTCGATCCAACTTGCTCGTTGAGGTCGGCAGAGGGAGTTGATCGTCAGATCGGCGTTTCTCCGCAAAGGGGACTTCGGTCCCTGGTCCCACCCGTTCATCGCGCTGGCGGGCGCGCGAGCGGAACCGGGACCGCGGTGAACCCTCGCCCGGTGTCCCTCCTCCGGGAGACGGCACCGCCAGGGCGGTCGGTCGGCGGGCCTGACCGTCCCCAAGACGCGCTGGGGTGCTCGCAGGCGGGCGCGAGCACCCCAGCGCTCGTCTCGGGGTCTCTGTGTGTGCGGAAAGCGCACACCTACTCGCCTCGCATCACAGAGCGACGCTCCGCGTCGCGAACGGGTCGCGGCGCTTCGCGCGCGACCCCTACGCGCCTGGCGACACTCCGCGCGTGCACTCCGCCGCACGCCGCCCGCCGCCCGCACGCCCCGCGCCCCCGCCGCGCGTCACGCCGCCCAGAAGGTCACCGCCTGGGTGACCTCCCGCCGCGCGCCCACGCCGCGCGCCCAAGCCGCCTACCTATCGCGCCCAGAAGGTCACCGCCTGGGTGACCTCCCGCCGCGCGCCCAAGCCGCGCGCGCCCACGCCGCGTGCGGTCTACCGCGGCCATGGATGCGAGTTGCGCCCAGTGGGGCGATCGCGGCGCCTCTGGTGTCACTGACGTCGCGACCTGCATCTGGGGTCGTGGCGCCCCAAGCTTGACCAGCCCCAGGAGCCTCAGCCGACCCACCACCCCCGCACCTGACCCACCGCCCAAGCCCGCCCCCGCCCCCGCTCCAGGCCGCTCTGACCGTCGCGTGGGCCAGGCGTAGGACCCCCTCGTTCCCCGCCCGCCCCAAGCTTGACCAGCCCCAGGAGCCTCAACCGCCCCACCGCCCGCACCTCACCCACCGCCCGAACCCGCACCCCGCTCCAGGCCGCTCTGACCGTCGCGTGGGCCAGGCGTAGGAGCCCTGGGTCGCCCCGCTCGCTCATTCATGATCTGCGGGTGCTCTCTCATACGCCGGGCGTCATTGCGAGCGCCATTTCGGGCCCAAGAGTGACGCTTGGCGTATGACAGTCCCCGCTCCAATCATGAATGAGCGGAGGGGAGGGGCCGTCCGGCGATCACTTTCGCCTCATTGGTATCGGCGTGGTGCGGCATTCGGTGTGGCGTTATGTCAGCGGCTAGTGTCGGGCGGAGCCGACTCGGGGGACACTGTCCGTGCATCTGAAAACCCTTACCCTGCGGGGTTTCAAGTCGTTTGCGTCGGCCACGACGCTGCGGTTTGAGCCGGGGATCACCTGTGTCGTGGGGCCCAATGGCTCGGGCAAGTCCAATGTGGTGGACGCCCTGTCGTGGGTGATGGGGGAGCAGGGGGCGAAGTCGCTGCGCGGCGGCAAGATGGAGGACGTCATCTTTGCCGGCACGGCGGGTCGGCCGCCGTTGGGGCGCGCGGAGGTGGCGCTGACCATCGACAACACCGATGGGGCGCTGCCGATCGACTACGCCGAGGTGACCATCACGCGGACCATGTTCCGCAACGGTGGGTCCGAATACGCGATCAATGGGGACTCCTGCCGCTTGCTGGATATTCAGGAGTTGCTGTCGGACTCCGGTATTGGCCGCGAGATGCACGTGATCGTGGGGCAGGGGCAACTTGACGCGGTCCTGTCGGCGTCGCCGGAGGAGCGCCGCGGGTTTATCGAGGAGGCTGCGGGCGTCCTCAAGCACCGCAAGCGCAAGGAGAAGGCGCTTCGCAAGCTCGACGCCATGCAGGCGAATCTGACCCGGGTCTCCGACCTGGTGACCGAGCTGCGCCGGCAACTGAAGCCGTTGGGCAAGCAGGCGGAGGTGGCGCGGCGGGCGGCGGTGGTGCAGGCCGATCTGCGCGATGCGCGGCTGCGACTGCTGGCCGACGACCTGCTCGCGCTGCGCGCCAACCTCGAGGCGGAGGTGGCCGACGAGGCCGCGCTACGGGAGCGGCAGGCGGAGGTGGAGGGGCAGCTCGCTGCGGTCCGTGACCGGGAGACGGCGACCGGCGCACGCCTTGGTGAGGCCGCGCCGGAACTGGCCGCCGCGCAGGAGACCTGGTACCGGCTCTCCGCGCTGCGTGAGCGTTTGTCCGGCACCGGCAGGCTCGCGGGTGAGCGGGTCCGCCTGCTCGCCGCCGACCCGGAGGACAACCGTCCGGGGCGGGACCCCGATCAGATGCAGCGCGACGCGGAGGAGATCCGCGCCCAGGAGGCCGACCTGGCCGACGGCGTCGAGCTGTCCCGCCGGACGCTCACCGACGCGGTCAACACCCGCAAGCAACTCGAGGACGAGCTCGCCACCGAGGAACGTCGCGTCGCCAGCGGGCTGCGCGCCGCCGCAGACCGCCGCGAGGGCCTGGCCCGGCTGCAGGGAAAGGTCAACAGCCTGCGCGCCCGCGCCGCCGCCGCAGCGCAGGAGATCGGCCGGTTGACCGCCGGGCTGACCGAGGCCGAGGCGCGCGCGGAACGGGCCGAGGCGGAGTTCGGCGAGATCGAGGGCCAGGCCGCGGGGCTCAACAAGGGCGAGGTCGACCTCGACGAGGCCTACGAGGCGGCCGCGGCCGTTCTCGCCGGGGCCGAGGAGACACTCAAGGACCTGCGGCAGCGGGACCGGGAGGCCGAGCGGGAACGCACCGCGTTGCGCACCCGGAAGGAAACCCTGGAACTCAGCCTCGCCCGCCGGGACGGCGCCGCGGTACTGCTCGCCGCCCCCGACGATCACGGCGTGGTCGGCTCGGTCGCCCGCATGCTCACCGTGTCCACCGGCCATGAGACCGCGGTGTCCGCGGCGCTGGCCGGGGCCTCCGACGCGGTCGCCGTCGCCTCCCTACAGGCTGCGGCCGCCACCCTGGCACACCTCAAGACCACCGATGCCGGGCAGGCGCACCTGGTGGTCACCCACGCCGCGGCCGCCACGGGCGCCGAACGCAGCACGCCGCCGGGCACCACGCCGCTGCTCGGCCTGGTCGCCGCCCCGGCCTCGCTGCGGGCCACCGTGCAGGCGTTGCTCGCCGACTGGCTGCTGGTGCCCGACCTGGCCACGGCCGCGGACGTGGTCGGTGCCCACCCCTGGGCCCGCGCGGTCACCCCGGATGGGGACGTGCTCACCGCGCACCGGGCCGCGGGTGGTTCGGCGAGCCCGCCGAGCCTGCTGACCATCCAGTCCGCCGTGGATGAGGCCGCCGCCGCACTGGCCGAGGCCGAGACGCTGACCGAGACGTTGCATGCGGACCTGGCCCACGCGGAGGCCGCCCGGGCGGCGGCTGCCGCGGCCGCCGCGGAGGCGCTGGACAAGCTCAATGAATCCGACGCCGGCCTGGCCGCGTTGGCCGAGCAATTGGGCCGGCTGGGCGCCGCCGCCCGCGGTGCCCGCGCCGAGACCGAGCGGCTGGCCGCTGCGGTCACCGCTGCCGAGCAGGCGCGCGACGCCGATTTGGTGGGCCTGGCCGAGCTGGAGGAGCGGCTCGAGCAGGCCGAGCGGGACCCGGTCGAGACCGACGTCGGCACCGAGGAGCGGGACCGGTTGGCCGGGGCCTGCACCACCGCCCGGGCCGCCGAACTGGAGGCCCGTCTGGCGGTCCGCACCGGCGAGGAGCGCGTCGCGGGTCTGGCCGGTCGCGCCGACGCCCTGCTGCGTGCCGCCGCCGCGGAGCGCGCGGCCCGCGAACGGGCGGCGGCCCGGCAGATCGAGCGCGCACGCGCGGGTCGGGTGGCCGCCGCGGTCGCCATCGCGGTCACCCACTGCCTCGGGCTGCTGGAGGCGTCACTGGGTACCGCGGCCGAGCAGCGCGCCGCCGCCGAGGAGTCCCGCCGCAAACTGGAGACAGAGCTCGCCGAGCTGCGCAGCGCCGAGCGGGGGTTGGATGCCGAGCTGAACCGGCTCACCGACTCCGTGCACCGCGACGAGGTGGCCCGCGCCGAGCACCGGCTGCGCATCGAGGGCCTGGAGCAGCGCGCCGTCGAAGAGCTGGGCATCGCGCCCGACGCGCTGATCGCCGAGTACGGCCCGGACCAGTTGGTGCCGGTGCTGGCCGAGGTGCCGGACGCCGAGGGCGGCGCGGTCACGCTGTCCGAGGAGCCCGTCAGTCTGGTGCCGTTCGTGCGCCCCGACCAGGAGAAGCGGCTACGGGCCGCCGAGCGGGCCCTGGCCCTGCTGGGCAAGGTGAACCCCCTCGCGTTGGAGGAGTTCGCCGCTTTGGAGGAGCGCAGCAGCTTCCTCACCACGCAACTGGAGGACCTCAAGAAGTCCCAGCGCGACCTGCTCACCGTCATCGCCGAGGTGGACGCGCGGGTCCAGCAGGTGTTCACCGCCGCCTGGCTGGACGTGCAGCGGGAGTTCGAGGGCGTGTTCTCCCGGCTGTTCCCGGGCGGCGAGGGCCGGCTGCTGCTCACCGATCCCGACGACATGCTGACCACCGGCATCGAGGTGGAGGCCCGCCCGCCCGGCAAGAAGGTCAAGCGGCTCTCGCTGCTGTCCGGTGGTGAGCGCGCCCTGGTCGCGGTCGCGCTGCTGGTCGCCATCTTCCGGGCCCGGCCCAGTCCGTTCTACGTCCTCGACGAGGTCGAGGCGGCGTTGGACGACACCAACCTGGGTCGGCTGCTCACGATCATGGAGGAGTTGCGCGACTCCAGCCAGCTGATCGTGATCACCCACCAGAAGCGCACGATGGAGGTCGCCGACGCGCTGTACGGCGTCTCCATGCGCGGCGACGGGGTGACCACGGTGATCAGCCAACGACTGCGTGAGGACCAGCCGGTCTGACCCCGGCTGGGCCGCGCCCGGGATGATGCTGACGTGAGTGCACCCAACGGCGTCGCGGCCTTCCTGTTCGACGTGGACGGCGTGCTGCGCGTGTGGGACGGCTCGCAGGTCGAGGCCATCGAGCGGCTCTACGGCGTGGAGCCGGGCACCCTCACCGCGGTGGCCTACCACCCCGACCGGTTCGGCCCGGCATTGTTGGGTCGGATCACCGACCAGGACTGGCGCGCTGCGGTGGCCGCCGCGATGGTGCCCATCTGCGGCGATGTCGGTAAGGCCATCGACTGCGTCGCGGACTGGAGTGCCCGCCACGGGCACATCGACCCCGACGTGCTGGACGTGATCACCGGGCTGCGGACCGAAGGGTTCACGGTCGGACTGATCGCCAATGCCACCGACCGGTTGCGCTTCGACCTGGTGGAACTCGAGGTGGCCGAAAAGGTCGACACCATCATCGACTCCGCCCACGAGGGCGTGGCCAAACCGGACGCCGGTATTTTCCTGCGGGCTGCGGAAATACTTGAGGCTCGCCCACAGGCATGCTTGTACGTCGGGGCGCGCCCCGAGCACGTCGCCGGCGCCGAGCGCATCGGCATGAAAGGGCACCTGTACGACGGCGTGGAAGGACTGCGCACCATGCTGGAGCGGTTACCCGCGAAGTGACACAGCTCGGTCCGGGGTCACCAGATATCTCAACCTCTCGGGGTCGGTGTGGAATACCTGATCGTCACGATCGTCGTCGTCATGCTGGCCTGTGCCGTCGTGGCCGGACTGGTGGGCGCCGGGCTGCGCGGCCGGCCGTCTCGCGACACCGAGGTCGAGACCCCGAAGGCTGCGCCGACCGCCCCGCCGAAGGCCAAGCCCACCCAGCCGCCCCCGGCGCAGGTCGACGAGGTCGCGACCACGCTGGAGTCGGTCGAGTCGCTGCTCGAAGCGCCCCCGCTCGACGTCCCCGAACCGACTGCCGGCCGACTGGTGCGGCTGCGTTCTCGGCTGGCCCGCTCGCAGGGCACCTTCGGCAAGGGCCTGCTCACCCTGCTCTCCCGCGATGTGCTCGACGAGGACACCTGGCAGGAGATCGAGGAGACGCTGCTGTCCGCGGACATCGGCGTCGGCCCGACCGGTGAGCTGATGGAGCGGCTGCGCACCGCGGCGCGGGTGGAGGGGGCGCGCACACCGCAGGCCGCGCGGCAGCTGCTGCGCACCGAATTGCTCGCGTTGATCGACGTCACCATGGATCGGTCGTTGCACGCGGTGCGCGCCAACGGCCAGCGGCCCTCGGTGACCCTGGTGGTCGGCGTCAACGGCACCGGCAAGACCACCACCACGGGCAAGCTGGCCCGGGTTTTGGTCGCCGACGGGCGCACCGTGGTGCTCGGCGCCGCGGACACCTTCCGGGCCGCCGCCGCGGACCAGCTGCAGACCTGGGGGAACCGCGTCGGGGCACGGACCGTGCGCGGCCCCGAGGGCGGGGACCCGGCCAGTGTCGCCTTCGACGCGGTCAAGCAGGCCGCCGGCGACGACGTGGATGCGGTGCTCATCGATACCGCCGGTCGACTGCACACCAAGGCGGGGCTGATGGACGAGCTCGGCAAGGTGAAGCGGGTGGTGGAGAAGCAGAGCCCGGTGCACGAGGTGTTGCTCGTGCTGGACGCCACCACCGGCCAGAACGGCCTGATCCAGGCCCGGGTGTTCACCGAGGTGGTCGACGTCACCGGCGTGGTGTTGAGCAAGCTGGACGGCACCGCCAAGGGCGGCATCGTGATCGCCGTGCAGCGCGACCTCGGCGTGCCGGTGAAGTTGGTCGGCCTCGGCGAGGGTCCGGACGACCTTGCGCCGTTCGAGCCCGAGGCGTTCGTGGACGCCCTGTTGGCGGACTGAGGGCGAGTTAATCCAGATGTAACACCCGTGCGCCATCGGTGATCTTGCCGAAACATGTCCGGCCGCTCGGTGAAACGGAGCATCGGCACGCTCTGGCGAATATGTGATCGCCACCCTGCCTCGCGGCAGGAAGGAGCACTGCCGGATGCCCACCACCATCGATACGGGCGATACCGCCTGGATCCTCGCCAGCAGCGCCTTGGTGCTGCTCATGACGCCTGGCTTGGCGTTCTTCTACGGCGGCATGGTCCGCGTGAAGAGCGTGCTTAACATGATCATGATGTCGGCCGCCGCGATGGCGATCGTCTCGATCCTGTGGGTCCTGTACGGGTACAGCCTCTCCTTCACCACCGATGTCGGGCACGGTCTGCTGGGCAGTCGGGATGACGCCGGGCTCATCAAGCAGATGGACCCGGGCTCGGTGATCTCGGTCCCGGTGCCGCAGGTGGACTTCTCCGGCAGCACACCGAAGGTCGCCGTCGACTCGGCCGGGCACGCGCTCTCGGTCACCCACTATTACCCGACGCTGGCCTTCGCCGCCTTCCAGCTGATGTTCGCGATCATCACCTGCGCGCTGATCAGCGGTGCGATCGCGGACCGCGCGAAGTTCAGCACCTGGTGCGTGTTCGTGGCCATCTGGGCCACGGTGGTCTACTTCCCGGTTGCGCACTGGGTGTTCTTCTTCGACGGTGGCAACGGTGGCTGGATCGCCGACCGGTTGAAAGCCATCGACTTCGCCGGTGGCACAGCGGTGCACATCAACTCCGGTGCCGCGGGATTGGCGCTGGCGATCGTGCTCGGCCGGCGCAAGGGCTGGCGGCGTGACCCGATGCGCCCGCACAACGTGCCGTTCGTCTTCCTCGGCATGGCCCTGCTGTGGTTCGGCTGGTTCGGCTTCAACGCCGGTTCCGCGCTGGCGGCCGGCACGCCGGCCAGCGTGGTGTTCATGAACACCCAAACGGCCACCGCTGCGGCGATGTTCGGCTGGCTGATCGTGGAACGGCTGCGCGATGGTCACTTCACCACACTGGGCGCCGCCTCCGGTGCCGTGGCCGGTCTGGTCGGCATCACCCCGTCGTGTTCCTCGGTGAACCCGATGGGTGCCATCGCGGTGGGTGCGATTACTGGTGCGGTGTGCTCGCTGGCCATCGGTCTGAAGTTCAAGCTGGGCCTGGACGACTCGCTCGACGTGGTCGGCGTGCACATGTTCGGCGGTCTGACCGGCACCCTGCTGATCGGGTTGCTGGCCACCGACAAGGCCCCGGCCGCGGTCAACGGCCTGTTCTACGGCGGCGGCTGGGATCAGATGCGTCGTCAGGTGATCGGTGCGTTCGCGGTCATGGGCTATTCGTTCTTCGCCACGCTGATCATCGGCTACATCCTGCACAAGACGCTCGGCTTCCGGATCTCGGAGGAGGAAGAGATGACCGGCGTCGACGTGGCCAGCCACGCGGAGAGCGCGTACGAGCTCACCGCGATCGGTGCACCGCAGGCACGCCACACCATTGGCTCGCATTCGCTGCTGCAGTCGCTGACCCACCACGGATCCGCGGCGCCTCCGCCACCGCCGCCCGGCTCCTCCGCGGACACCTTCGTCGGCGGGAGGGTCGACCTGTGAAGCTCATCGTCGCGGTGATCAAACCGTTCAAGCTCGACGACGTGCGCTCCGCGTTGGAGACCTTCGGGGTGCACGGCATGACGGTCAGTGAGGCCAGTGGTTACGGCCGGCAGCGCGGGCACACCGAGGTCTATCGGGGCGCGGAGTACACCGTGGACCTGGTGCCCAAGGTGCGCCTGGAGGTGCTGGTCGACGACCCCGATGCCAACGACGTGTTGGAAGTCGTGGTCAAGGCCGCACAGACCGGCAAGATCGGTGACGGCAAGGCCTGGATGATCCCGGTGGAGACCGCGGTGCGGGTGCGCACCGGGGAGCGCGACTCCGAGGCCCTGTAGATCCGCTGCACCAACGGCCCGCCCGGCACCCTGCCGGGCGGGCCGTTCAGGTTCGCTCCGCCCGCTTGTGCGTGTTGCGTGATCCCGACGAAACATTCGGCCGACCTGACGGTACGTTCAGCGCGGACTGTCGCGCCCCACTGCCGGAGGACGCCCATGCCTCAGATCAACGCTGCCGACACCGCCTGGCTGTTGGCCGCCACCACCCTGGTGATGTTGATGGTCCCCGGACTGGCGATCTTCTACGGGGGCATGGTCCGGGCCCGCAGTGTGCTCAACACGATGATGATGACGTTCGTGACGCTGGGGATCGTCACCCTCGTCTGGGTGCTCTGGGGCTACAGCCTTGCGTTCGGCAAGGACCACGGCCACGGATTGATCGGCGGCTTTCACGAGGTCGGCCTGAAGAACACCATGGACCAGGTCTATGGCACCGTGCCCACGCCGGTGTTCGCGATGTTCCAGCTGATGTTCGCGCTGGTGACCTGCGCGCTGGTGTCCGGGTCGATCGTGGACCGGGCCAAGTTCAGCACCTGGTGCGTGTTCACCGTCATCTGGACCACGGTGGTCTACGCGCCCATGGCGCACTGGGTGTTCTTCTCCGACGGCGGCAACGGCGGCTGGATCATCGACCGATTGCACGTCTACGACTTCGCGGGCGGCACCGCGGTCGAGATCAACTCCGGCGCCTCGGGGCTGGCCCTGGCGCTGATCCTCGGGCCGCGGCTGGGGTGGAAGAAGGACCCGATGCGCCCGCACAACCTGCCGTTGGTGATGCTCGGCGCCGGTCTGTTGTGGTTCGGCTGGTTCGGCTTCAACGCCGGATCGGCGTTGGGCGCCAACGCGCAGGCGGGCCTGGCGCTGGTCAACACGCAGATCGCCGGCGCGCTGGGCATCATGGGTTGGTTGGCGGTGGAACGGCTGCGCGACGGCACCTTCACCTCCTTCGGTGCCGCCTCCGGGGCCGTCGCCGGACTGGTGGCGATCACCCCGTCCTGCGGGTCGATCACCCCGGTCGGTGCGCTCGCGGTGGGCGCGATCGCCGGCGCGGTCTGCTCGTTCGCGGTCACCGTGAAGTACCGGGCCGGCTACGACGACTCCCTCGACGTTGCGGGGGTGCACATGATCGGCGGCATCGTGGGCCTGCTGATGATCGGCCTGGTGTGCAGCGCGCAGGCCACCGGCATCCTCACCCCGGACAAGGGCGACGGCGTGGACGGACTGCTCTACGGCGGCGGCCTGGAACAGCTCGGCCGACAGTCGGTGGCGGTCGTCGCGGCCCTGGCCTACTCGTTCACGGTGACCCTGCTGATCGGCTGGGCGCTGCACAAGATCATGGGCTTCCGGATCGAGCGCGACCACGAGATCTCCGGGGTGGACCTCGCCCTGCACGCGGAGACCGCGTACGAACTCACGCCCGCTGGTGCCTCCACCGGGCGGATGACCGTATCGTCGCTGGGCAGTGACGGCTGAGGAGAGAGTGGACCAGCGATGAAGCTCATCACTGCGGTGATCAAGCCGTTCAAGCTCGACGACGTGCGCGCGGCGCTGGAGGCGCTGGGCGTGCATGGCATGACCGTGACCGAGGCCAGCGGGTTCGGCCGGCAGCGCGGGCACACCGAGGTCTACCGCGGCGCGGAGTACGTGGTGGACCTGGTGCCCAAGGTGCGGATCGAGGTGGTGGTCGACGCGGCCGACGTGGACACCGCGGTGACCGCGATGACCGAGGCCGCCCGCACCGGCAAGATCGGCGACGGCAAGATCTGGGTGACGCCGGTGGACACCGTGGTCCGGGTGCGCACCGGCGAACGTGACGTCGACGCGCTCTGAGCCCGCTGAGCTGACGACACATCAGGAATGCCGATGAGTTATGCGCGCGCGCGGGCGGCGTTGTTGGAGCGCGCCGAGCCCTACGGGCCGGCGCGCCGGGACGCGCTGCGCCATGCCGCAGACTCCTGGCTGCGGGATTTGTTGCGGGCGGCGAGCAAGGGCGACGATTCCGGCGTGGCGCTGGTCGCCGTCGGCGGCTACGGCCGCGGCGAGCTGGTGGCCGGTTCCGACCTGGACGTACTGCTGCTGCACAACAAGCGTCGCGACATCGCCCAGTTGGCCGATGCCATTTGGTACCCGGTCTGGGACGACGGGGTGAAGCTGGATCACTCGGTGCGCACCGTCGACCAGGCGCGCGCGGTGGCCGCCGAGGACATGAAGGCGATGCTCGGTCTGCTCGACGTGCGCCACGTGGCCGGGGATTCCGCGCTGACCGATGCACTGCGGTCGGCGATGTTGGCGGATTGGCGCTCGGCGGCGCCCAAACGGCTTCCGGAACTGGAGCAGATGTCCCGTGATCGGGACATCGGAGATTTGGCGTTCCTGTTGGAGCCGGATCTCAAGGAGAGCCGCGGCGGTCTACGCGATCTGGTCGCACTGCGGGCGGTGGCCGCGTCCTGGGTGGCCGATGTGCCACACGAGCGCATTGCCGCCGCACACGGTCGACTGCTCGACGTCCGCGATGCCCTGCACACGGTCACCGGGCGGGCCACCGACCGGCTGGTGTTGCAGGAGCAGGACAACGTGGCCGCCGCGCTGGGCCTGCTGGACGCCGATGCCTTGATGCGGTCGCTGGCCGAGGTGGGCCGCACCGTCGTCTACGCATCCGACGTCACCTGGCGTCGGGTCGGTCAGCAATTGGAATCGCGGACGAAGCGATTCCGGCTGCCCGGAAAGGGGACCAAGCCCGGTGAGCGGGTGCCGCTGGCCGACGGCGTAGTGGCCGGCGACGGTGAGGCGATGCTGGCCCGCGACGCAGACCCGGCCAAGGATCCGGTGCTGGTGCTGCGCGCCGCGGCGGCCGCGGCTCAGGCGGGTCTACCGCTGTCCCCGACCACAGTGGACCGCCTCGCCGCGACCGCGCGGCGGTTGCCGGAGCCGTGGCCGGACTCCGCCCGCGGCGAACTCATCCGGCTGCTCGGCGCCGGACGCCCGGCGGTGGGGGTGTGGGAGGCGCTGGACCTGGCCGGGGTGATCACCACGCTGCTGCCGGACTGGAGCCGGGTCAGTTGCCGACCGCAGCGCAACGCGGTGCACCGGTTTACCGTCGACCGGCATCTGGTGGAGACCGCGGCCAATGCCGCCGCCTTCACCCGCCGGGTGTCCCGGCCGGACCTGCTGCTGCTGGGCGGGCTGCTGCACGACATCGGCAAGGGCTATCCCGGCGACCACAGCATCGCCGGGGAGACCATCGTGCGCGATCTCGCACCCCGGCTGGGTTTCCCGGCCGACGACGTCGAGGTACTCGCCTGCCTGGTGCGTCACCACCTGCTGCTGCCGGATACCGCGACCCGCCGCGACCTGGACGACCCGGCGACCGCGGCCACCGTCGCCGAAGCGGTGGGCAACGTCGAGGTGCTGGAGCTGATGGCCGCCATGGTGGAGGCGGACGCGCTGGCCACCGGGCCCGCGGCGTGGAGCCCGTGGCGGGCCGAGCTGATCGGACGCCTGGTGGAACGCACCCGCACGGTGCTGCAGGGCCGGACGCCGCGCTCGACCTCGGTGCTGTCCGACGTGCAGCGCGCGTTGGCAGCCGAGGGCGTGCTGGACGTGCACATCGGGGCGAGCAACGAGTTGGGTACCCCGGTGACCGTGGTTTCCCCGGACCGGGTCGGCCTGCTGCACACCGTGGCCGGGGTGTTCAGCGTGCACCGACTGGTGGTGCGCTCCGCGTTCACCGAGACCATCGGCACGAGCGCGGTCACGGTGTGGACGGTCAACCCGGAGTTCGGCTCCCCACCGGATGCCGCGCTGCTGCGCGGCGACATCCTGCGGGTGCTGGACGGCCGGTTGGACCTCACCGAGCGGTTGGCCCGCCGCGAGGCGGCCTACCGACCCAAGGCGGGCATCGTGGTGCCGCCGCCGAACGTCAAGGTGGTGCCGGACGCCTCCGACGCGGCCACCGTGCTGGAGGTGCGCGCGCACGACCGACCCGGCCTGCTGCACCGCATCGGGCAGGCGTTGTCCGACGCGCAGGTGGATATTCGCTCGGCCAAGGTGGCCACCTGGGGTGCGGAGGCGGTGGACGTGTTCTACCTGGTCGATCCGGTCAACGGCGGCCCGCTGTCCGACGCGCGGGCCGAGCAGGTGCGCGCGGTCGTGCTGGAGGCGTTGGTCTGAGCCGTGGCGGCTAGGCTGAGAGTTCCGTCCGCGTATCCCGAAGGATCGTCAGCGCTGTGTTCGACACCCTGTCCGACCGTCTGTCCGCCACGTTCAAGAACCTGCGCGGCAAGGGCAAGCTCTCCGACGCGGACATCGACGCCACCGCGCGGGAAATCCGGGTCGCGCTGCTCGAGGCGGACGTCGCGCTGCCGGTGGTCAAGAAGTTCATCGAGGCAGTCAAGGAGCGGGCCCGCGGGGCCGAGGTCAGCCAGGCGCTGAACCCCGCCCAACAGGTCATCAAGATCGTCGACGAGGAACTGGTCAAGATCCTCGGCGGGGAGACCCGCCGGCTGCGCTTCGCGAAGACCTCACCGACGGTGATCATGCTCGCGGGTCTGCAGGGTTCGGGTAAGACGACGCTGGCGGGCAAGCTCGCCAAGTGGCTGGCCGGGCAGGGTCACCAGCCCATGCTGGTCGCCGCGGACCTGCAGCGGCCCAACGCGGTGCAACAACTGCAGGTGGTCGGTGAGCGCGCGGGGGTGGTGGTCTACGCCCCCGAACCCGGTAGTGGCGTCGGCGATCCGATCAAGGTCGCCCGCGACTCCATCGACGAGGCACGCCGCCGCCAGCACGACATCGTGATTGTGGACACCGCGGGCCGCCTCGGTGTGGACACGGCGATGATGAAGCAGGCCGCGGACATCCGCGACGCGGTGAAGCCCGACGAGATCCTGTTCGTGGTCGACGCCATGATCGGCCAGGATGCGGTGACCACCGCTGGGGCCTTCCTCGACGGCGTCGGGTTCGACGGCGTCGTGCTCACCAAGCTCGACGGTGACGCCCGCGGTGGTGCGGCGCTGTCCGTCGCCTCGGTGACCGGCCGTCAGATCATGTTCGCGTCCAACGGCGAGAAGTTGGACGACTTCGACGCCTTCCACCCCGAGCGGATGGCCTCGCGCATCCTCGGCATGGGCGACATGCTCACGCTGATCGAGCAGGCGGAGAAGCACTTCGAGGCCGACCAGGCCGAGAAGATGGCGCAGAAGCTGCTCAGGGGCGGCAAGGGCAACGAGTTCACCCTGGAGGACTTCAAGCAGCAGATGCTGCAGGTACGCAAGATGGGCTCGCTGCAGAAGATCTTCGGCATGTTGCCCGGCATGGGGGAGTTCAAGGACCAGCTCAGCTCGGTCGAGGACTCCGACCTGGACCGCGTGGTCGCCATCATCAACGGGATGACCCCCGCCGAGCGGGAGGACCCGAAGATCCTCAATGCCTCCCGGCGCTCCCGCATCGCCAAGGGATCCGGGGTCGGCGTCGGGGAGATCAACCAGCTGGTGGAGCGGTTCTTCGATGCCCGCAAGATGATGCAGCAGATGGCCGGGGGCCTGGGTGGGCTGCCGGGCATGGGTGGGATGCCGTTCGGGCGCGGCGGCGGCAAGAAGTCGCGCGGCAAGATGGCCGCCAAGCCGGTCAAGGCCAAGGGCAAGGGCGCGCGCAGCGGCAACCCGGCCAAGCGGGCGGCGGAGCAGGCCGCGGCCGAGTCCGCCGCGGAGAACGGGGTGGCGCCCGCGTTCGATCCGGCGAACTTCGAGCTGCCCCCGGAGTTCAAGGACCTGATGCCGCCCGGATCGCAGTGAGCAGCGACGAGGTCTTACACGTCCGCGGCGTGCGTTTGCCCGACGAGCAATCGGTCGATCTGTGGATCCGCGATGGTCGGGTCAGCTACGAGCCCTGCGCCGATGCCCGCACGGTGGGCGAGGGCTGGATCCTGCCCGGCCTGGTCGATCTGCACTGCCACGTCGGACTGGATGCGCACGGCCCCACCTCGCTGGAGGTGACGGAACGTCAGGCGCTCGACGAGCGCGCCGCCGGGGTGCTGCTGCTGCGCGACGCCGGCTCGCCGGTGGACACCCGCTGGATGGACGAGCGGGCGGACCTGCCCAAGGTGGTCCGCGCCGGTCAGCACATCGCCCGTCCCAAGCGCTATTCCCGCGACATCGGCGCCGAGGTGGAGCCGGCGGAGTTGGTCGAGGAGGTGCGCACCCAGGCCGCGCGCAGTGACGGCTGGGTGAAGTTCGTCGGCGACTGGATCGACCGCGAGGCGGGGGACCTGACCGCGCTCTGGCCGGTGCAGAACCTGACCGCGGCGGTGGCCGCCGCGCACCGCGCGGGGGCGCGGGTGACCACCCATGCGTTCGGTCGGCAGGCGCTGGTCGACGCGCTGGACGCCGGCTTCGACTGCATCGAGCACGGCACCGGCCTGGATGATGAGCTCATCGCCCGGATGGCCGCGGCGGGCACCGCGCTGGTCCCGACGTTGGTCAACGTCACGGAGAACTTCCCCGGCATCGCGGACGGCGGCGAGGCGAAGTTTCCGGCCTACGCCGCGCACATGCGACGGCTCTGGTCGGGCGTGGAGGACCGGATCGCCGCGGCGTTCCAGGCCGGGGTGCCGATCTACGTCGGCTCGGATGCCGGTGGGATGGTCGCGCACGGCCGCTTGGTGGACGAGATCGTCGCGCTGGTCCGCGCCGGACTGCCGAGCGAGTACGCGCTGGGTGGTGCCTGTTGGCGAGCCCGGAAGTTCCTGGGTCGACCGGGCTTGGCAGAGGGCGACCCAGCCGATTTCCTGGTGCTCGCCGCGGATCCCCGACAAGACCTGGACACCCTGCGTGCGCCGGTGCGCATCGTGCTGCGCGGTTCCGTGGTGGCATAATCGCCCCGCGACCGTGCCGGCTCGGGCCCTCTACCCCGTCCATTGCGCGGCGATCGGACCACGTCGTACCCGACCCCACTGGGATCGGCGCGGTCCACCGATGTAAAGCAGACCAGGAGATTCGACCCCCGTGGCCGTCAAGATCAAGCTGAAGCGGATGGGCAAGATCCGCGCTCCGTTCTACCGCGTTGTCGTCGCCGACTCCCGCACCAAGCGGGACGGGCGGGCGATCGAGGAGATCGGTAAGTACCACCCGACCCACGACCCGTCGGTGATCGACATCGACTCCGAGCGCGCCCAGCACTGGCTCAAGGTCGGCGCCCAGCCCACCGAGGCCGTGATGGCGCTGCTCAAGGTCACCGGGGACTGGCAGAAGTTCAAGGGGCTGCCGGGCGCCGAGGGCACGCTGAAGGTGGCCGAGCCGAGGGTGCGCCAGGGTGGGGTCCCGTTCGTGGCGACCGGCCTGGACGCCCCCGCCGCTCGGGCCGCGGCGAAGCCGAAGCAGGAGGAGAAGCCCGCCGAGGCGGCACCCGCCGAGACGGTGCCCGCCGAGGCGGCCGCGGTCGCCGACGCGGTCGCGGAGACCGTGGCGCCCGTCGAGGAATCGGCACCGGCCGAGCCGGCCGCGACCGAGACCGAGAGCTGAGCATGTTGGAGGAAGCCCTCGAGCACCTGGTGCGCGGAATCGTCGAGCACCCGGATGAGGTCCGGGTGCGCGAACGCAACCAGCGCAACGGCAAGGTGCTCGAGGTCCGCGTCCACCCCGACGACCTCGGCAAGGTGATCGGCCGCGCGGGCCGCACCGCCACCGCGCTACGCACCGTGGTCAGCGCCCTGGGCGGCCGCAGCGTCAGAGTCGACCTGGTCGATCAGCACGGTCGCTGAGACCACGCTGGTGGAGCTCGTGGTCGGGCGCATCGGGCGTCCGCACGGCGTGCGCGGCGAGGTCAGCATCGAGGTGCGCACCGACTCCCCGGAGCTGCGGTTCGTGCCGGGCGCGGTGTTGCGCACCGATCCGGCCGGCGTGGGTCCGGTGACGGTCGAATACACGCACTGGCACAGCGGTCGGCTGCTGCTCGCCCTGGCGGGAGTCGAGGACCGCAACCGCGCCGAGGAACTGCGCAACGTGCTGCTGCTCATCGATGTCGCCGAAAACGAACGTCCCGAGGACGACGAGGAGTACTACGACCACCAGTTGGTTGGGTTGGCGGCGCACACCGTGGCCGGCGAACCGATCGGCACGGTCACCGAGGTGCTGCACCTGCCGTCCCAGGACCTGCTGGTGGTCGGCCGGGACGACGGCCGCGAGGTGCTGGTGCCGTTCGTGTCCGCGATCGTGCCGGAGCTCGACCTGGCCGCCGGGGTGCTGCGCATCGACGCCCCGCCCGGTTTGCTCGACGACGCACCGGAGGAGTAGGGCATGCCTCCCAACCCCGCTACCGGCGCGACCGGCGTTCGGCGAGGATCAGGAGGCACGCCCTAGTGCGCGTCGACGTCGTCACGATCTTCCCGGACTACCTGGCGCCGCTGGAACTGTCGCTGGTCGGCAAGGCCCGCCGCGCCGGGCTGATCGACGTGCGCGTGCACGACCTGCGGGAGTGGACCTCGGACGTGCACCGCACCGTCGACGACACCCCGTACGGCGGCGGCGCGGGCATGGTCATGCGCCCGGAGCCGTGGGGGCAGGCGCTGGACAGCCTGCTCGCCGAAAGCCCGCCGGACGGGGTGACGCTGATCGTGCCGACCCCGGCCGGTTGCCCGTTCACCCAGGCCACCGCCGAGAACTGGGCCGCCCGGCCCTGGCTGGTGTTCGCCTGCGGGCGCTACGAGGGCATTGACGCCCGGGTAGCTGCTCAGGCCGCCAAGCGACCGGCGATCAACGCCGTCGAGGAGGTGTCCCTCGGCGACTACGTGCTGGCCGGCGGCGAGGTGGCCGCCCTGGTGATGGTGGAAGCGGTCGCCCGACTGCTGCCCGGCGTGCTCGGCAATCCCGGCTCACTGGACGAGGAATCGCACGCGGCCGGTCTGTTGGAGTACCCGGTGTGGACCAAGCCGCAGGAGTGGCGCGGGTGGGAAGTGCCCGAGGTGCTGCGCTCCGGCGATCATGCGGCGATCGCCCGCTGGCGCCGGAACGCGGCGCTGCGGCGCACCGCCACCAGCCGCCCGGATCTGCTGGCCAGGCTGTCCGTCGCCGACTGTGACGCCGCCGACTTGGTCACGCTGGGTGAGCTGGGATGGACGCCGGGCCCCAACGGCCGGTTTCACCCCGACCGGTCGGCTGTGGCAGACTGACCCCCGCTCCGGCTGTAGTTCCGGGCCCGTTCCCCCTGTGATGAGAGAGTGACTTCGCCATGCACACCCTCGACGATGTCGATGCCGCATATCTGCGTTCCGACATCCCGGCGTTTCGCCCCGGCGACACGCTGAAGGTTCACGTCCGGGTCGTGGAGGGCAACCGGTCCCGTATTCAGGTCTTCCAGGGTGTGGTGATCCGCCGCCAGGGCAGTGGGCTGCGCGAGACCTTCACCGTCCGCAAGGTCAGCTTCGGGGTCGGCGTGGAGCGCTCCTTCCCGGTGAACACCCCGTCGATCGACCGGATCGAGCTGCTCACCCGCGGCGACGTGCGCCGCGCGAAGCTCTACTACCTGCGTGACCTGCGCGGCAAAGCCGCCAAGATCAAGGAGAAGCGGGACGCGGCGCCGGCCCGCTGAGCACGCCCAACCGTCGTCACTCCCGCGGCGCTGCGCGGTCCGGTTCGACCGGACGCCGCGGCTAGGCTTGATCGCAAATGGACGGCGCCGCCGATAACCCCGCCGCCGACGCCCCGGCCGACGCGCCCGCGGGCGCCGACGTCGACCTCAACGCGGCCGACACCGACACTGCGGATGGGCCCGAGGACGACACGCCGGAGCGAGGGGCACATCGGTTGCTACCGCCGATTCAGTCGGGCCGTGCCGCCCGCCGCAGCACCCGCGCGCAGTTGCGTTCCAAGCGTCGTCGGCGCACGCGTCGGGTGCAGCTGATCGGCCTGGGGCTGACGGTGGCGCTGATGATCTGCGTACGGGCCTTCCTGTTCCAGGCCTACTTCATTCCTTCGCCGTCGATGGAGCAGACGTTGGACGTCGGCGATCGGGTGCTGGTCGACAAGTTGTCCTACGACATCGGTCATCCTCGGCGTGGTCAGATCGTGGTTTTCAACGGGGCCAACAGTTTCGAGGCGGAGGGACATCACCACGGCGGGTTCTTCGGACCGCTCTGGTCACTGTTCGGGGCGACAGCCAATGAGGACGACTTCATCAAACGGGTGATAGGGATACCGGGTGACCACGTCCAATGTTGTGATGCCACGGGGCATCTGCAGGTGAACGACATCTCACTGACCGAGCCGTACCTCTATCCGGGTGATGTTCCGTCCGGAGAACGCTTCGATGTGGTGGTTCCTCCCGGTCGGCTGTGGGTGATGGGGGACCACCGAAGTCGATCGGCGGACTCACGTGCCCACTTGGGGGACCCGGGCGGCGGTACTGTTCCGATAGACAAAGTGGTGGGGCGTGCTGTTGCGATCGTGTGGCCGTGGAGCCACGCGGGTCGGTTGCGGATCCCGGACAGTTTCGAGGGGCTGACGAAGAATGGACGTGCCACCGGTGACTGAACCGGTTGAGCCGGAGCCGCACGAGCCGATGGAGTCACTACCTCCGCGGCCGCTGCAGCGCCGTACCGTCCGTCGAGAGGAAGAGTTGCCCCCGGAGATCCCGCCCGCCGAGCGCAACGAGATCGGGCGCTCGTCCAGCCTGCTGCGCGAACTGCCGATCCTGGTGTTCGTCGCGCTCGCGCTGGCCCTGCTGATCAAGACCTTTTTGGTGCAGGCCTTCTTCATCCCGTCGGACTCCATGCAGAACACGCTGCTGGAGGGTGACCGGGTGCTGGTCAACAAGTTCTCCTCGCACTTCGGCAACCCGAAGCGTGGCGAGGTCATCGTGTTCCGCGACCCCGGCACCTGGCTGGGTGAGGACCGCCCGCAGCGCACCGGCAACCCGGTGCTGCGCAGCTTCAAGGACGTGTTCGTGTTCGTCGGCCTGCTGCCCTCGGACAACGAGAAGGACCTGATCAAGCGGGTCGTCGGCGTGCCCGGCGACCGCGTCGCCTGCTGCACCAACGGCAAGGTCACTGTCAACGGCATCCCGTTGGACGAGCCCTACCTGTACCGCGACCCGGTCACCGGCAAGCAGAACGCTCCCTCCGAGCGATCATTCAGCGTCACCGTGCCGCCGAACCGGCTGTGGGTGATGGGCGACCACCGCGAGGTCTCCGCGGACTCCCGGTTGCACATGAACGAGCCGGGCAACGGCACCATCGCCGAGGACCGGGTGGTGGGTCGCGCGTTCGTGCTGGTCTGGCCGCTGTCGCGGTGGTCCACGTTGCCGGTGCCGGCCACCTTCAAGCGCAAGGAACTCGACGGCGCCGCGCTGGCCACGTCGGCGCTCGGCGTGGGCGCACTGCTGCCGGTGGCGTTGATCCGGCGACGGCGCGGCTCGCGGCGGCCGGAGGACCTGCCCGACCTCGCCGTCTGAGCAATGCGACCGCGTCGTCTGACCGTCCGCGCGGACGGTGACCTCTATGGATACGAGCGCGCCCTGGCCCGCAGCGGCCTGGCGCCGGTGGCCGGTGCCGATGAGGCCGGCCGCGGCGCCTGCGCCGGGCCGCTGGTGGCCGCCGCGGTGATTTTGGCGCCGGGCAAGCGGGGCGAGATTCCCGGCCTGGCCGACTCCAAACTGCTCACTCCGGCCGCGCGCGAGGTTGTGTACGCGCAGGTGATGAAGCGGGCGCTGGCGGTGGGCACGGTGATCGTGCCGCCGGGTGAGATCGACCGGGTGGGCCTGCACCGCAGCAACATCGCCGCGTTGCGCCGGGCACTTGTCCGGCTGACCATCCCCGCCTCGTACGTGCTCACCGACGGCTTCGCGGTCAGCGGGTTGGGCGTGCCGGGGCTCGCCGTGTGGAAGGGCGACCAGGTGGCCGGGTGCATCGCGGCGGCCTCGGTCGTTGCCAAGGTGACCAGGGATCGACTGATGTGCGCCTTGGACGTCGAGCACCCGGACTACGGGTTCGCGGCGCACAAGGGATACATCACCCCCGAGCACACCGCCGCGTTGGCGCAGCATGGACCCTGCGCGCACCATCGGTTCTCCTACGTCAACGTGGCGGCGGTGGCCGGGCGCACGGTAGTGGGCGTGCTCGGGGAGAATGTGGGCACGGAGCCGGAGTGAGGGGCGGGGGATGAGCGAGCGCAGCGAGCTCATCAATCAGCACAGGGGAAACGTGGTTCCCCAGCCGCACGAGCGCGGGGAGGTACGCCGATGAGCGCCGAGGATCTCGAGAAGTACGAGACCGAGATGGAGCTCCAGCTTTACAAGGAGTACCGCGACGTCGTCGGCCTGTTCGCCTACGTGGTGGAGACCGAGCGACGGTTCTACCTGACCAACAACGTGGACCTGCAGGTGCGCTCGGAGGCCGGGGAGACCTACTTCGAGGTGACCATGACTGATGCCTGGGTGTGGGACATGTACCGCCCGGCGCGGTTCGTGAAGAACGTCAAGGTGGTCACCTTCAAGGACGTCAACGTCGAGGAGCTGACCAAATCGGATCTGAAGCTCCCGGAGAACTGAGCCGCTTGTCCACAGGGCGCGGATAACCCTGCGCCGCACCCCCGTCCCCGAGCAGGCTGCGCGGCGGAGGTGGTGGCCGTGCGGGCCAAGGACGAGTTGGGCAGGTACGGGGAACAGCTCGCCGCGAAGTACCTGACCGAGGCCGGTTTCCAGGTGCTGGGGCGTAACTGGCGCTGTCCGGCGGGGGAGATCGACCTGATCGCCCGGGAGGGCTCGGTGTTGGTCGTGTGCGAGGTGAAGACCCGTCGCGACGACACCTACGGTGGCCCGTTCGCGGCGGTCACCGCGGCCAAGCTGGGTCGCCTGCGCCGGTTGGCCGCCAGTTGGTTGGCCGAACACGACGAGGCATCCGGGGCCGCCGAGGTGCGGGTGGACGTGATCGGGGTGTGGGCCGGGCGGGCGGGCGGCATCCGGGTCGAGCACCTGCGCGGTGTCCTGTGATGGGCAGGGTCCGCTGATGGGGCTCGGGCGCAGTTGGTCGGTGGCGCTGACCGGGGTCACCGGGCGGTTGGTGTCCGTGGAGGCCGACGTCGGCAACGGGTTGCCGTCGTTCGCGTTGATCGGGCTGCCGGACACCGCGCTGTCCGAGGCCCGGGAGCGCGTGCGGGCCGCGGTGACGAACAGCGAAGAGAACTGGCCCAAGCAGAAAATCACCGTGTCCATGTCCCCGGCCGATCTGCGCAAATCCGGGGCGGGCTTCGATCTGGTGCTGGCGCTGGTGGTGTTGGCGGCCGCCGCGCGGGTGCCGCAGGAGGCGCTGGCCGACCTGGCGGTGCTGGGCGAGCTCGGGCTGGACGGATCGGTGCGCGGACTGCGCGGCGTGCTGCCCGCGGTGGCCACGGCGTCCCGCGCCGGGTTGGGCCGGGTGCTGGTGCCGCGGACGAACGCGACCGAGGCGGCCCTCGTCCCCGACGTCGAGGTGCTCGCGGTGTCCTCGCTGCGCGAGGCGTTGGCGTTGCTGCGCGGCGAAGAGGTGCCCGAGCAACTCCAGCTGGAGGTGCCGACCCGGCGCCCGGACGCGCGGCGGCCGCAGCTGGATCTGGCCGAGGTGCGCGGCCAATTGGAGGCACGCCGGGCGCTGGAGGTGGCCGCGGCGGGCGGCCATCACGTGTTCCTGCACGGCAGCCCCGGTGTCGGCAAGACCATGTTGGCCGAGCGGCTGTCCGGGCTGCTGCCCCCGCTGACCCGGCGGGATGCCCTGGCGGTCACCGAGATTCACTCGGTGGCGGGTTTGTTGCCCGCCGACGTCCCGCTGATCAGCAGCCCGCCCTACCTCCAGCCCCATCATTCGGCGACCCAGGCCGCGATCGTCGGCGGCGGGTCGCGGGAGATTCGACCGGGCGCCATCTCGTTGGCACACCGGGGGGTGCTGTTCCTGGACGAGGCCACGGAGTTCCGCGGCGGGGTGCTGGACAGCCTGCGTGGGCCGATGGAGAGCGGTGAGGTGGTGATCTTCCGCTCCGGGCTGACCGCCTGTTTCCCTGCCGACTTCCTGCTGGTGCTGGCCGCGAACCCGTGCCCGTGTGGGCGCGCCGGCCTCGGCGCCGGGGCGGCCTGCACCTGCAGCTCGATCGTGCGCCGTCGCTACCTGGGACGGCTGTCCCGGCCGTTGCTGGACCGGGTCGACATCCAGGTGATGGTGGATCGGCCCAGTCGTGCCGAACTATTGGCCGGTAGCGATGGGGAGAGCACCGCGGTCGTGGCGGACCGGGTCAGGTTGGCCCGGGCACGCAGCGCGCACCGACTGGCCGGCACGCCGTGGACCTTGAACGCGCACCTGCCCAGCCGGCTGCTGCGCGCACGACTGCGCACCGAGGAGCCGGCCACCCGGATCGTGGAGGCGGCGCTGGACCGCGGCACGTTGACCGCCCGCGGTCTGGATCGGGTGCTGCGGGTGGCCTGGACGTTGGCGGATCTGGCCGGCCGGGATCGACCGGGGGTGGACGAGTTGGGTGCGGCGTTGGCGCTGCGCGCCGGGTGGCAATCGGGGTGGGCGGCATGAACTCCGAACAACGAGCGGCGCGGGCGTTGCTCGCCCGGATCGCCGAACCCGCCGAGCCACGGTTGGGGGTACTGCTCGACGCCCTGGGCGCGGTCGAGGTGGTGGCCGCGATCCGCGCCGGTCGTACCGAGATCCCGGGTGCGGCGGCCATGCGGGTACGACTGGCCGGACTGGACGGCCACGCCGAACTGGAAGCGGGAACCCGGCGCGGGCTGCGCTGGATCTGTCCCGGCGAACCGGAGTGGCCCGGCGGGCTGGACGACCTCGGACCGGGCCGGCCATTCGGATTGTGGCTGCTCGGCGGCGTCGGCCTGGCCGAGCACCTGGGAAACTCCGTCGCGATGGTGGGGTCACGGGCGGCCACGCCGTACGGGACCCACGTGGCCGGTGAGTTCGGGGCGACGCTGGCCGAGTCCGGCTGGGCCGTGGTGTCCGGCGGCGCCTTCGGCATCGACGTGGCAGCTCACCGCGGCGCGCTGGCTGTCGGCGGGGCCACCGTCGCGGTGCTGGCCGGTGGTGTGGACGTGCCCTATCCCGGCGCGCACGCGGCGCTGCTGGAGCGCATCGCGGCGGAGGGAGCGGTGCTGTCGGAGGCCGCGCCCGGCGCTGCGCCGGCGCGACGGCGCTTCCTCACCCGCAACCGGATCATCGCGGCGTTGACCCGGGGCACGGTGGTGGTGGAGGCGGCCGTGCGCAGCGGCGCGGCCACCACCGCCCGATGGGCCGATGAGCTGGGGCGAACGCTGATGGTGGTGCCCGGCCCGATCACCTCGGCGATGTCCGCGGGCAGCAATGAACTGCTGCGGTCGCGACACGCGATCCCGATCACCCGGCCCGCTGAGGTCATCGAGGCCATCGGACGCCTCGGCGTCGACCTGGCCCCGCCGCGTGCATCCGAACTCCGCCCGCGCGACGAATTGCCCGATCGGCTGCTCGAGGTGCTCGAGGCGCTGCCCGCCCGCGGATGCGCCAGCGCCGATCGGGTGGCCCGTGAGTGCGGCGTGCCGGACGCGTTGCCCGCGCTGGGCGAACTGGCCGCACTGGCCCTCGCGGAGCGGGTGGACGGCGGTTGGCGGCTGGCCCGACAAGCGCGGAACGCCCGACATTGAGTGCACTGACGCAACATCAGTCACTCCTGCAACGTGTCGGTGCTTGCATCTGCGGGCGCCGGCCGAGACCTTGCTGGCATGGGGCAGGGGGTGGCATCGGTTGACGCGCCGACGGGCGGCGCCGTTCTGCCGGCTGCGCTGACCGAGGCACTGGCCGCCTTCGAGGTGCATCTGCGCGCCGAGCGCGGCATGTCGCCGCACACCGTCCGCGCCTACCTCGGGGACGTCACCCGGCTGCTGCGGCACGCGGCCCGCAGCGGGGTCACCTCGCCCGATGGCTTGACCCTGCCGGTGCTGCGTCGCTGGCTGGCCGCCGAGCGCACCACCCGGCACGCCGACGCCACCATCGCCCGGCGGGCCGCCGCCACCCGCACGTTCACCGAGCACGCGGCGCGCACCGGGCTCGCCCGGCTGGACGCCGGCGCCGGGCTGGTCAGCCCGCGGGTTAGGCACAAACTGCCCGGCGTGCTGACCCGCGACCAGGCCGCCGCGCTGGTGGAGGTGCCCGCGGAGCACGACGGCCCGATCGGGCTACGCGACCGCGCGGTGCTGGAACTGCTCTACGCCACCGGGTTGCGGGTCGGGGAACTCGTGGGGCTCGACATCGATGATCTGGACCTCGACCGTCGGGTGCTGCGGGCCATGGGCAAGGGCGCCAAGCAGCGCACCGTCCCGTTCGGCGAACCCGCCCGAGCCGCCGTGCTGACCTGGTTGATCGATGCCCGCCCGGCGCTGGCCCGCCCGGACAGCGGGCCCGCGGTGTTCCTGGGCGCGCGCGGCGGGCGGCTGGGTCAACGCGCGGTGCGCGACCTGGTCGGCGCGCACCTGCGGCAGGTACCCCGGGCCCCGGTGCTGGGTCCACACGGGCTGCGGCACAGCGCGGCCACCCACCTGCTGGAGGGCGGGGCCGACCTGCGCAGCGTGCAGGAACTGCTCGGCCACGCCACGCTGACCTCAACCCAGCTCTACACCCACGTGTCGGTGGAGCGGCTGCGGGCCTCGTTCGAATCGGCGCATCCCCGTGCCTGAGCCGATCGAGACCCTGTGGTCGCACTACAAGGACTCCGGTGCGGAGGACCTGCGGGAACGGCTGATCCTGCACTACTCCCCGTTGGTCAAGTTCGTTGCGGGGCGCGTCGCGGCGGGGCTGCCGCGCACCGTGGACCCCGCGGACTGCATCTCGTTCGGCATGTTCGGCCTCATCGATGCGGTGGCCAAGTTCGACCCGACCCGCGGCATCCGCTTCGAGCCGTATGCGATCGGGCGCATCCGCGGCGCGATCCTCGACGAACTGCGTGCGCTGGACTGGATCCCCCGCTCGATCCGGGCCAAGGCCCGCGCGCTGGAGCGTGCCTACGCCGCCGTCGAGACCCGCCTGGGCCGTACCCCGACCGAGCCCGAACTGGCCGGCGAGCTCGGTATCGCCACCTCCGAGCTGCACCAGCTGTTCGGGCAGGTGTCCACGCTCAACGTGTTGGCGCTGGACGAGCTGCTCGGTGCGGTGGATGACACCCCCGGCGCGCCGAACCTGGGCGACACCCTGCACGACCCGGGCACCCCGGACCCGGCTGCCGTCTTCGAGTCGCTGGAGACCCGACAGTTGCTCGCCGATGCGGTGAGCGCGCTGGCGCAGCGCGAACAAATGCTGGTCCGGCTGTACTACTTCGAGGGCTTCACGTTGGCCGAGATCGGCAAGGTGCTCGGCGTGACGGAGAGCCGGGTCAGTCAGATGCACTCCAAGGCCGTCCTGGCCCTGCGAACCCGTCTCGCCGCCATGTCATAGGATGCCTGCGGCGGCCCGGATCACCGGGTCGTACTTCGCACGCCCCCCGGCGCCCGACGAGTTCGGGTCTCCGGTGTGCACGCTCTCGGTCGGTCATTCCGGTGACCGGACGGCGCGCCCGGGGCGTCAGGGCGGCGGCCGACCGGTCGCCGCGACAACCGAGAAGAGAGAACACCCATGGCCGTCGTCACGATGCGCCAGCTGCTCGAAAGCGGTGTCCACTTCGGACACCAGACGCGCCGCTGGAACCCGAAGATGAAGCGCTACATCTTCACCGAGCGCAATGGCATCTACATCATCGATCTGCAGCAGTCGCTGTCCTACATCGACCGCGCGTTCGAATTCGTCAAGGCCACCGTCGCGCACGGCGGCTCGGTGATGTTTGTGGGCACCAAGAAGCAGGCCCAGGAGGCCATCGCCGAGCAGGCGACCCGGGTCGGCATGCCCTACGTGAACCAGCGCTGGCTGGGCGGCATGCTCACCAACTTCTCCACCGTCTACAAGCGGCTGCAGCGGCTCAAGGAACTGGAGCTGCTCGACTATGACGACGTCCCCGGTTCGGGCATGACCAAGAAGGAACTGCTCGGTCTGCAGCGCGAGAAGGAGAAGCTGGAGAAGACTCTGGGCGGTATCCGGGAGATGTCCCGGGTGCCCAGCGCGGTGTGGATCGTGGACACCAAGAAGGAGCACATCGCCGTCGGTGAGGCCCGGAAGCTGAACATTCCCGTGGTCGCGATCCTGGACACCAACTGCGACCCCGACGAGGTCGACTACAAGATCCCCGGCAACGACGACGCCATCCGCTCGATCAGCCTGCTCACCCGGGTGGTCGCAGACGCCGTGGCCGAAGGTCTGATGGCGCGTTCCGGTGCCGCCCGCGGGGATGAGAAGCCATCCGGGCAGGTCGCCACCGACGAGCCGCTGGCCGAGTGGGAGCGCGAGTTGCTCGTCACCGCCGACGTGACTGCGGATGCGACCACCGGTGCGGAGTCGGCTGCCTCCCCGCCGCCGGTCGAGCCTGCCGCCGAGGCTGCGCCGGAGCCTGCCGCCGAGGCTGCGCCGGAGCCCGCCGCCGAGGCTGCGCCGGAGCCCGCCGCCGAAGCCGCGCCGGAGCCTGCCGCCGAAGCTGCGCCCGAGCCCTCCGCCGACCAGGCCTGAGCACGTCGGTGGTGCGGCCCGATCGGGTCGCACCACCGCAGCGCGCGCTGACGCACAGACTGCGCCCACCCACGAGGAATGGACGAGAAGGATCATGGCCGATTTCACCGCGGCAGACGTCAAGAAGCTCCGGGAGCTGACCGGCGCCGGAATGATGGACTGCAAGAAGGCGCTGGAGGAGACGAACGGCGACCTCGAAGGCGCCGTCGACCACCTGCGCACCAAGGGTGCCGCCAAGGCCGCCAAGCGCAGCGCCGAGCGCACCGCGAACGCCGGCCTCATCGCCGCCTCGGGCAACGCTCTGATCGAGCTGAACTCCGAGACGGACTTCGTCGCGAAGAACGAGCAGTTCCAGGTGCTCGCTGACGAGATCGTGGCGCAGGCCGATTCGGCCGGCATTGGCGACCGCGAGGCGCTGCTCGCGGCGACCCTCGCGAGCGGCAAGACCGTGCGGGAGGCCATAGACGCCGCCAGCGCGGTCATCGGCGAGAAGCTCGACCTCGGTCGGGTGGCGCGCTTCGACGGGCAGGTCGAGATCTATCTGCACCGCAAGAGCAAGGACCTGCCGCCGGCCGTCGGCGTGATCGTCTCCTACGACGGGTCGGACGCCACCGCCGCCCGCGGTGCCGCCCTGCAGATCGCTTCGATGAAGCCCCTCTACGTGACCCGGGATGAGGTCCCGGCCGAGACCGTGGAGCACGAGCGGAAGATCGCCGAGGCCACCTCCCGCGAGGAGGGCAAGCCCGAGGCCGCGCTGCCGAAGATCATCGAGGGTCGAGTGCAGGGCTTCTACAAGGACGTCGTGCTGCTCGAGCAGAATTCGGTGCAGGACAACAAGAAGTCGGTGAAGGCGGTCCTCGACGAGGCCGGCGTGACCGTCAAGGCCTTCGCGCGGCTCTCGGTCGGCGGGGCCTGACCACCGCGCCCGCACCGCTGAGCACGCATGGGCAACTAAGCAGGAGGGACGACCCGGGTGGACACGCCAGGTACCGGACCGGGCGTGTATCGCCGGGTCATGCTCAAGCTGTCCGGTGAGGTGCTCGCCGGGCCCAAGGGCATTGGCGTGGATCCGACGGTGGTCCAGCTGATTGCCCGTCAGGTTGCAGACGTAGCCCGGGAAACCGGGGTGCAGATCGCGTTGGTGATCGGCGGCGGCAACTACTTCCGGGGCAAGGAACTCTCCGAGGCCGGCATGGACCGCGGCCGCGCGGACTACATGGGCATGCTCGGCACCGTGATGAATTGCCTGGCCATGCAGGACTTCATTGAGAAGCAGGGCGTGGAGACGCGGGTGCAGACCGCGATCACCATGGGCCAGGTCGCCGAGCCGTACATCCCGCGCCGCGCGGTGCGCCACCTGGAGAAGGGCCGCATCGTGATCTTCGGTGCCGGTTTGGGCCAGCCTTTCTTCTCCACCGACACCACCGCTGCGCAACGCGCGTTGGAGGTCGGAGCCCAGGCCGTGCTGATGGGCAAGCAGGGCGTGGACGGCGTGTACGACGCGGACCCCAAGACCAACCCCAACGCGGTGCGCTTCGACTCGTTGACGTACTCGGAGTTCCTCGCCCGCGGGCTGAAAGTGGCCGATGCCACGGCGATCAGTCTGTGCCGGGACAACGCCCTGCCGATCGTGGTGTTCGACCTGCTCACCGAGGGCAACATCGGCCGGGCCGTGCGCGGTGAGAAGATCGGCACCGTCATCGGCGCCGAGATCTAGGAGAGGTCATGATCGACGACATCCTGCTCGAGGCCGAGGACAAGATGGAGAAGGCGGTCGAGGTCGGCAAGGAGGACTTCGCCGCGATCCGGACCGGCCGCGCGAACCCGGCCATGTTCTCCAAGATCATGGTCGATTACTACGGCAGTCCGACCCCGGTGAACCAGCTCGCCGGCTTCGCCACGCCCGAGGCGCGCATGGTGATCGTGACGCCATACGACAAAAGCGCACTGGGTGCCATCGAGCGTGCCATCCGCGATTCGGACCTAGGTGTGAACCCGGGCAACGACGGCTCGATCATCCGCGTCGCGCTGCCGCTGCTGACCGAGGAACGTCGCAAGGAGTACATCAAGGTCGCCCGGCACAAGGCCGAGGACGCCCGGGTGTCCATTCGCAACATCCGCCGGCACGCCATGGACCACCTGCACAAGTTGCAGAAGGACGGCGACGCCGGCGAGGACGAGGTGCGGCGCGCGGAGAAGCACTTGGAGGACGTCACCCACAAGCACGTCGCCGCGGTCGACGACATGCTCAAGCACAAGGAAGCCGAGCTGCTCGAGGTCTGACGAAACGACAGCGAGCTTGTGGTGACGGCAGCTTCGCCGGCCAAGAGTCCCGGTCGAGCCGGGCGCAATCTGCCCGCCGCGATCGGTGTCGGCGTCGGGCTGGGCGGCACCGTCATCGCGTGTCTCGTCATCTCCCGGGCCGCGTTCGTCGCGCTGGTGTCCATCGCGGTGCTCATAGCGGTGTGGGAGCTGACCTCCGCGATGGCCACCAAGAATGTGCGCGCCCCGCTGGTGCCGCTGGCCATCGGCTCGGTGGCGATGTTGGTCGCGGCCTACCAAGGCGGCACCGAGTCGCTGATGGTCGGGCTGGTACTCACCACGCTCGCGGTGGTCGGCTGGCGGTTGGTGGACGGCCCCGACGGGTTCGCCGCGGACATCACCGCGGGGGTGTTCACCGCGGTCTACGTGCCGTTCCTGGCCGGCTTCACGATCCTGATGAACGCCCCGCACGACGGGGCGCGGCGGGTGGCCACCTTCGTGATCGTGGTGGTCTGCAACGACGTCGGCGGCTACGCGGCGGGCGTGTTATTCGGCAAGCACCAGATGGCGCCGAAAATCAGCCCGAAGAAGTCCTGGGAGGGCATGGCGGGCTCGCTCATCGCGTGCGCGGCGGGCGGCGCGATCTGCGTGATCGTCATGATCGACGGCGGCTCGTGGTGGCAAGGCGCGCTACTGGGCCTGGCGTTATCCGTGGCGTCGACCGTCGGCGACCTCGGCGAATCCGTGCTCAAGCGCGACCTGGGCGTCAAGGACATGGGCACCCTGCTGCCCGGCCACGGCGGCATCATGGACCGCCTGGACTCGCTGCTGGTGGCCGCGCCCATCGCCTGGCTGTTGCTGGCCGCGATCGTCAACCCGCGCTGAACGCCGCCACTGTCATACGCGCAGCGTC
>DASXPS010000117.1 GCA_036493475.1 Sporichthyaceae bacterium
CATGACACCCTCTGTGTCAACCCCCGGCTTGGTTGGGGTTCGCCGTGGTTGGGTTTGCGGTGGCCGCGTGTACGGCCCGGCCCCCCACGCGTCAAGGACGCTGCGCGCCCCTGCGGGGCCGGCTGCGCCGGTCCTTGACCCGCGGGCCCCTGCCGGGCCTGGGCAGGGCGAAGCCGCGGGCAGGGCGAAGCCCTGCCCGCTGTTGGGCGGCCACCGCGGCGGTTGGGCTGGGGTGGGTTCGTGGTCAGGCCGCGTGTGGCTGGGCCAGGCTCGCGGCGTTGCCGTGTCGGATGGGGTCGTAGGGGACACCGTCGAGCCAGCAGCGGTAGATGACCCGGATCCAGGCCCGGGCCAGCACCCGCACCGCGTGTGGGTGGTCAAGACCGCGAGCTGTCGCGTCGGTGTAGACCTTCGCGGCCCAGGGGCTTTCGTGGCGGCTGTTGTCAGCGAAGGTCGAGATCGCTACGCGGAAGCGTTTGTTGCAGGCCCACCGGAAGTGCACGGCCCGGTGTTTGCCGGACTGGGTGGTCACCGGGGTCATCCCGGCGAGGGCTGCCACGGCGTCCGGGCCGTCGTAGGCTGCTCGGGAGTCGCCCCACTCGGCGAGCACCTGGGCGGCGTTGATCTGACCCGACCGTGGCAGCGACGTGAAGATCTTGGCGTCCGGGTGCTCCCCGAGGTGGGCGACCACCGACCGGTCCAGGGCCTTGCGGGCGACACCGAGCGCGGTCAGGACCGCGACCAGAGCGAGCACCGCGTCACGCACAGCCTCGGTGAGAGTCTCATCGAGGGTACCGGCGGCGGGCGCGGCCCGGAGCCGCTCAAGCAGCTGCGCGGCGGTGCGCCGCCCGGAGTAGCCGTGCTTGACACAGAACGCACGCAGGCGTTTCTCGCCCAGCAGCCGGGCGTGCGCGGCAGTGGGGTAGCGAGTCAGGAACGCCAGCGCGATCGGCGACTCGACATCAGCGAAGATCGCTTTGGCGCCGGGCCAGTGGCTGTCGAGCAGCGCGGTGAGCTGGTTGGTCGCCGCCACCCGCATCTCCACGATGTCACCACGGGTGCGGACCACGGTGCGCAGCGCCTTGGTCTCGCAGGTGTACGGGGTTGCCGGGCGCAGCCGGTGCGCCCGCAACCGAAGGTACTCCGCGATCACTGCGGCGTCTCCGGCGTCGGACTTGGCACCCGAGAGCACCTCTCCGTCGCGCCAGGTCTTGATCGCGTTCGGGCTGACCGGCACCACCGGGTGCCCGGCCTCGAGCAGCGCGTCGACCAGCCGCCCGTCCGGGCGTTCGATCCCGACCGGCACTTCGATCCGGTCGGGTCGCAGCCCACCCAGCCGGTGCAGCAGCTCGGCGAATCCTTCCGCGGTGTGCGTGATGGTGAACTCGGCCTTGATCTTGCCGGCTCCGTCGAGGACACACACCGCGTGCGTCTCGGCGGCCCAGTCGATCCCAACGTAGAACGGGCATTCGGGCAGGAACATCGGATCTCCTCACAGCGGCAGCGACGACCCGGCGAGGAGACCGATCACCGGGCGGTCACTGACTGGCGCTCTGCGGCGCGTCCCTCTGTCGCCGGTTCCAGGCCCCGCAAGAACCGGGGGCGGCAGTGTCATGCGGGCCCTCAACGGGCGACCACCACGGGCCGTCACCCCGGCTCTCGCCGGATCCCAACAACGAGCACCTTGCCGGTGCCCACAAGGAGGGTCCACCAGTGACCACCGAGGCCCAGCGGCCGGGGGCCGAGGCATGAGCCCCGCCCTGGCCGCGGCGGACGACCAGCTCCTACACACCGCGCCCGCGCCGCTCGGCGGGGAGGAGCCGGACTCGCGCGACCCGCGATTCTTCGAGCGTTACTGGAACGTCTTGCATGACGACACCGGCGACCTCCTGCTGGCGGTGGGCGGCAGCTTCTACCCGAACCTCGGCCGGGCCGAGTCCTACGCGATCGCCAACCTGCATGGTGATCACCGCTCGGTGCGCGCGTTCCGGCCGCTCGCGCACGACCGCACCGATCTCGCGGTGGGGCCGCTCCGCCCGACGATCGTCGAGGGCCTGCGCCGCTGGCGACACGTGCTCGAGCACGGCGAGTGGGGCTTCTCCTACGACCTCACCGTCACCGACACGCACCGGCACGTCTACAACGCCGCGTGGGGACCCGAGGTCGAGCACGGCGAACGCCACGTCACCGCCGGCTTCGAGGGCTTCTGCACCGTCGAGGGCTGGGTCCGGCACGGCGACACCCTCGCGGAGTGGGGGCCGGGGTCGGCACACGGCACCCGCGACCGGCACTGGGGCGTGGGACGCGGCGTCGGAGGGCCGGCCATGAACGGCGGCCGGGCAGTGCGCGGCGGTTGGAAGGGCGGGATCTGGATCGACCTCGGCGACGTCGCCGTGTGGGGCAAACAGGTGCTCTACCCACTCGATGATCCACGGCCGGGCAGTGGCCGGGTGGTCGACGTGCGGCGGCGGCTGCGCTTCGAGCCCGACACCCGGGTATTCACCGAAGGACTCGTGGACCTGACCATGGACGACGGCCGGATCCGACAGCTGCACCTGGAACGCCTCGGGGACCAGACCGCCTACCTGCGCTGCGGTTTCTACGGCGGCACCCCGGAGGCGGGCCTGCACCACGGCGAGTACTCCGGGCCGGCGCGGGTGGAATGGGACCGGTTCGACGTCACCTCGGCGACGGCGCGCCTGGCGCTGCGCGGGCTGGACGAGCACCACTGCCGGGTCATCGAGGACGGC
>DASXPS010000118.1 GCA_036493475.1 Sporichthyaceae bacterium
CGCCGGGGCACGCTGGCCGAACACGTGCACCGGCACGGGCCGCTGCCGCCCGCGGAGGCCGCACGGGTGGCCGTTCAACTCGCCGCCGCCCTGGCCGCGGCGCACCGGTTGGAGGTCGTGCACCGCGACGTGCACCCGGCCAACGTGCTGGTCTCCGACCACGGTGGAGCCCTGCTCGCCGGCTTCGGCTCGTCGGACGAGGAGCCCGCCGGAGAACTGGTCGCGCGCGACCCGGCCACGGTGCAATTCACCGCGCCCGAGGTGCTGGACGGGGATCCGGCCGGTCCGGCCGCCGATCTGTACGCCTGGGCGGCCACCGTGTATCACCTGCTGACCGGGCGGCCCCCGTTCCCGGCCCAGCCGGGCGAGGGCTTCACGACGATCTACATCCGCATCGTCAGCCAGCAGGCGCCCGCCCTGTCCGCCGACGTGCCCGCCGTGCTGCGTGATCTGGTCGCGGCCGGGCTGGCCAAGGACGCCGCCGATCGCCCGGCCGACGCGGCCGCAGTGGCCGAGGCGTTGGTGCGAGCCGGTGCGGGCGCGGGCGACCCGGCCGTGCTCACCCAGCACACAGAGACTCCCGATGAGCGCGGCCTGATCCATCTGTTGCCCCGCCCGCGGCGTCGCTGAGGACTGCGGTTCCGCCGTTGCGCCGTACGGGTGGTCGGTACGGATAGGACCGTACCGGGTCGTCGGCGGGCAATTGCCGCGGAATTCATCGCAACCGTTGTGTCCGGTTCGGCGGCGAATACCGACGTTTTGCCGTACACCCTGACGGACGCGCTCCCTCACGCCTTTCGATTTCGCCGGCTAACGTCACCAATGCGTTCGGGGGAAGTAATTCGATCGCCTCATTCGAGCAAATAGAGGCGTCGCATTTCTTGGTCAGGAACGCACGGCGGCACCGGGCCTTGCGTGATCAGGGGGACAGCTCAATGCATCGGCGCAGGGTCTTGCAGGCGGGCGTACTCGCCGCCGCCGTCTCCGCCTCGGTGCTGATCGGCCCGGTGTCACAGGCCGCGCCCGGCGCGGTCGGCGCACAACGAGTGGGCCACGCCGCCCGGCTGCACACCGCCCGGCCGGCCAATGGCGCCCCGGTGCCCACCGGCGGCCTGTACGACGCGGGCGTGCCCACCGTGGCCGGCACCCCGAACCCGGCCCCTCAGCCGGCGCCGCCCGCGCCGGCGCCGGTCCCTTCCCCGCAGCCGACGCCCATGCCCACGCCCGGGCCGGCCGCGCCCGGCACCTCGGTTCCACCACCTGCCCCTGCACCTGCGCCGACGCCCGGCAACCCGGCCCCGGCGCCCAATCCCGCCCCGACTCCCACGCCCTCACCGGTGCCCACCCCGCCCCCGGCCGGTCCGGTGGTTCCGCCGCCACCGCCGCCCGCGCCCGGTCCGTCGCACAACATCACCGAACTGCTTGCGTTGACCAACCAGGACCGGCTGAACAACGGCTGCGCCGCGTTGACGCCCAACCCCGCCCTGATGCGTGCCGCCCTCGGCCACGCCCAGGACATGGCGCAACGGGACTACTTCTCGCACACCTCGCTGGACGGGCGCACCTACGACCAGCGCATCCGGCAGGCCGGCTTCGACGGCGACGACATCGGGGAGAACATCGCCTCGGGGTTCCCGGAC
Source organism: Sporichthyaceae bacterium (assembly GCA_036493475.1). Lineage (NCBI taxonomy): Bacteria > Bacillati > Actinomycetota > Actinomycetes > Sporichthyales > Sporichthyaceae > Sporichthyaceae bacterium. Next base: position 1,641 of record DASXPS010000118.1, read on the forward strand.
GCCCGCGGCGTGCAGGATGCCTGGATGGACCACGCGGGCCACCGGCGCAACATCCTGGACTGCAACTTCAAATGGGTCGGCATGGCTTATGTGCCCAACGGCCAATACTGGGTCGTGGACTTCGGCGGCTGACCGGGAATTCCTGTCAAGGAATTCGTGGGGAATTCACGACTGGATTTCTTTCGGCGCTGCGGATTCGTCGTCGATTTTCGGGTGATCCCTTCGGTCAACCCGTTCGATCGCCTCGGCAGAGCGAACGCTCGTTCCTCGCTGCTCGCTCTCCTCTCGGCTCACTTCCGGGTATGCCCCCTTGGCCGGGCGACGCCGACGCACCGGAGCGGGCACGTCGGGCGCCATGCGTCGGGTGGTGACCAGAAAACCGGTGTGCCCGATCATGCGGTGGTCCGGGCGCACCGCCAGACCCTCCACGTGCCAGGTACGCACCAACGTCTCCCAGGCGGTCGGCTCGGTGAACAGCTTGCCCGCCCGCAGGTCCTCCACCAGCGTGGACAGCTGCGTGGTGGTGGCCACATAGCAGCACAGCACGCCGCCGGGCACAAGCACGTCGCTGACCGCGGGCAGGCACTCCCACGGCGCGAGCATGTCCAACACCACCCGGTCCACCTCGGCGTCGGCGGGGTTGCCGGGCAGCTGCTCGGCCAGGTCACCCTCGGTGAGCCACCAGGCCGGGTGCGGGCCGCCGAAGAAGCGCTCCACGTTCTTGCGGGCCACCACCGCGAACTCCGGGCGCCGCTCGTAGGAGGACACCCGCCCCGCGACGCCCACGGCACGCAGCAAGGAGCAGGTCAGCGCCCCGGACCCGGCCCCGGCCTCGACCACCCGAGCGCCGGGGTGGATGTCGGCCAGCCCGACGATCTGCGCGGCGTCCTTGGGATAGACGACGGTCGCGCCCCGCGGCATGGACAGCACGAAATCCGACAGCAGCGGGCGCAGCACGAGGAAGTCCTGCCCACCGTTGGTGCGGATCACCGTGCCCTCCGGCGCCCCGATCAGGTCGTCGTGCGCGAAGTTGCCCTTGTGCGAGTGGTAGGTCTTGCCGACCTGCAGGGTGATCGTGGAGTGCCGCCCCTTGGGGTCGGTGAGTTGGACGAGGTCCCCGGCCCGGAACGGGCCGCGGCGCGACACCTCGGGGCGCACGTCCTCGGACGCGGGCTCGTCGGTGCTGTGTTCTCCGAGGGTTCGCTCACTCACGGGCGGCCACCCTAGGGCGTCAGGTGCTCACCACGCGGCGCACGTCCGCGGTGGACAGCATGCCGAAGATCGACCCGTCCGACTCCAGCACCAGATATTCGGTGGCCGGGAAGGCATCCAGCCGACGCAGCAGGTCCTCCCCGCTCAGGCCGGCGTCCAGCACCAGGCCCGGCTCCAGCCGCCGGGACAGCGTGGCCACCGCCACCCAGGGCCGCCGGTTCTCCGGGGTGGCCGACACCGAGGCCTCGTTGACCAGGCCCACCGGACGGCCGGTGGAGTCGACCACGACCAGCCCGTACGCGCCGACCTCGGCGGCGCGGCGCAGCGCCTCGCCCAGCGGCAGGTCGGAGTCCACCGGGATGGCGCGGCGGGTCAGCCCGCGCACGGCGAGCTCCGGCAGCTTCTCCCGCAGTTGCGCCCCGCGCATGGCCGCGGTCGCCCCGACCCAGATGAATCCGGCCAGCAACGCTCCCCAGACCATGGAGAACGGTTGTGCCTTCCGATCCCCCCACGAGTCGATGAGCAGCGGCACGAAGAACACCACGACGGCGAGCCCTCGGCCCACCCAGCCGGCGGCCATGGTCGCGGTGTAGGTGCGCCCGGTGACCGCCCACAGCGTCGAGCGCAGCATCACTCCGCCGTCCAACGGCAGACCGGGCAGCAGGTTGAAGATGCCGACCACGATGTTCGCGTACATCAGCGCATCGAGTAGTTCCAGCGCGATGCGCAGGTGCACCGAGTCGTTGGGATCGGAGGCGGCCGATCCCCCGGTCAGCCCGCCGGGGTCCCCGCCGAGCGCATGGATGGCGGCCCAGGCGCCGATGCCGAGCGCGATGGACAGCGCTGGACCGGCCGCGGCGATGGCGAACTCCCGGCGCGGGCTGCGCGCCTGTCCGCCCATCTCGGTGACCCCGCCGAGCAGTTGCAGGGTGATCCGACGCACCGGCAAACCCATGCGCATGGCGGTCACCGCGTGACCGAGTTCGTGCACCAACACCGAGCCGTAGAGCAGCACCGCGTAGGCGAAGGAGACCGCGAAGCGCCCGGTGCCGATCTCCGGGATGTCGTAGCGGACGTTCGGCGCGAACATCACGGTAATCAGCAGTGCGACCACGGCCCAGGACGGGGTGACGTAGACCGGAACGCCCACCACCCGGCCCATCAGCCAGCCCGAGCCCCGTCGCGGGGCATCGTCGGCGGATGGACGGGCCGTGTCGGTCACCGCGCGTCCCCGCCTCTGCTCGTCCCTTGGTCCCGGCAGCGACGCCAGGGCTAATCCCCGATGGTATGGCGCCGCGCCGTCCGCTGCCCCGCGGCGCGACGCTCAGTCCGGCTCGGGCACCAAGTGCAACAGCGCGCTGCGCACACACATCAGCCCGGCGTGGTCGTCCAGGAAGCGGGCCACCACACGGCGGACCTCGGGGGTTCGGTAGTCCTCGATGACGATCCGACCGCCCTGCGTCAGCCGTGCCGCGACATCGGTCAAGCGGTCCACCGCGGGCCCGGTGAGGTAGACCAGCGCCGCCGAACCATCCGGCAGGGCGCCGTTGACCGGCACATCCACCCGCTCGGCACCGCCCGCGGCGCCGAGCACCACGGGTACGGCGACCGCGGCCGGGCCCAGCACCAGCAGCCGGCCGGGCACTCCAAGGACCGCGGCGGCCGCGTCGGCCAACTCCAGCAGTACCCGGGCGGACGGGGCGTCCGGGCCGCGGCGCAGCTGGTTGAGCGCGGTCCGAATCCCCTCGGGCACCTCATCGGTCTCGTAGAGCCGGTGCAGCGCCTCGGCCTCCGCCCGGGCGTCGGCCAGCTCCGCCCGCAATGGACCCAGCGAGGTGCGTATCTCCGCGCGTGCCGCGCGGAGCTTCCCGTTCGTCTTGCGCAGGCTGGACTGGACCTCAGCGAGCTGGTTGCGGGCCAGCTCCCGGGCCCGCCGGGCCCGCCGGACCTCGGCGGGGAAGGCACGGATCTGACGCAACGTGGTGCCCGGTTGCCGCCAGGCCTGCTGCCAATGCACCCTGCTCATCCTTCACACCGGGGATCAGAATCGGGCGCAGATTACCCGTGCCAGGTAAGCAGAATGCTCGCAAAACGCATCAAGACCTCCGCCATTCGGCGAGTCACCCGAAGACCTTCGGCCTGTTTTTCGCCGCCCGCGGAGCGCGATCGGCCCCACGCGCGTCGAATCGGCCACAAGTCCCTTCTATCTAGAGGTGTCAGGTTGTCGTCGTCTTTCTCCCCGGTCCGCCAGGTTGCGGCAGTCGCTGCCGGGTTCGTTGTGCTCGGCGCAGTTGCCATCGCCGCCTCGCCGGGCGGTGCGGAGGCGGCATCCACGCACGACAAGGTGGTCCAGAGTTACAACCAGATCTACGCCGGCCAGCAGCCGATGCTGGCTCCTTCGATGGACCGTTCGCACGTCCTTTTCACTGGGCTGCTGTCCGACCTCACGCTGGCCGCTGAGCCGGGCAACGAGGGCGCCTACATCAAGCTGGCCAAAAAGACCTGCGACGCGCTGCCCACCTGGGGTGCGCAGTCCGACCGGATCTCCCAGAACGTCGCAGCGCTGGTCGGGCACGACGTGGACGCCAACCAGCTGATCACCTTCGTGACCGCGTCGGCTCTCGCCTACTGCCCGGGCATGCAGCACTTCGCCACGGACTGAGGTCCCCACCGCACCAGACGTACTGATGCCCGTCGGACACGCCCCGACGGGCATCAGTCGCGTCCGCGGGGCCGAGCTTCCCTCCGCTCATTCATGAGCGCAGAGAGCACTGTCATACGCGAGTCGTCGAAATCACGCCCCCGGCGCCCCCGAAAATGACGGCCCACGTATGACAGTGGCGGTCCGGCGGGGGTAGAGGAACCGGGCTGGTCTGCCGACGAGGTGCGAGGGGTCATGGGTAAGGACGTCTCCACCGCGGAGTTCACGTCCGCGGATCGTCGCCGGTTCCGGGACAAACTGGCCCGCTGTCGGTCGGCGCTGGACCGCATGCTGGCCGAGGGCATGTTCCAGGAGGCCGGGTCGAAGGTCGGCATGGAACTCGAGCTGTACCTGGTAGACGCCGCCTTCGAGCCCAGCCTGAACAACGCCGACGTGCTGGCGGCGATCGACGACCCGCGTTGGCAGAGCGAGTTGGGCAAGTTCAACATCGAGCTGAACACCGACCCCCGCACACCGGCCGGAGACGGCTTCGCCGAGTTCCGCACCGAACTTGTGCAGAGCCTGGAGCACGCCGAGGCGATGGCGCAGCGGTTGGACACCCATCTGGTGATGGTGGGCATCCTGCCCACACTGCGCGAGGAACACATCGGACCGGCGGCGCTGTCGGAGTCCACGCGCTACGCCGCGCTCAATGACCAGCTCCTGGCCGCGCGCGGTGAGGAGTTCCGCATCGTCATCGACGGGACGGACCGGCTGGTGATGTCCGCCGACACCGTGGCCCACGAGGCTGCCTGCACCTCCGCGCAGTTCCACGTGCAGACCGAGCCCGCGGCCTTCGCCGATTGCTGGAACGCCGCGCAGGCCGTGGCGGCGGTACAGGTAGCGGTGGGCGCCAACTCCCCGCTGCTCTACGGGCATCGGCTGTGGGCGGAGACCCGGGTGCCGTTGTTCGAGCAGGCGGTGGATCCACGCCCGCCGGAGTTGAGGGTGCAGGGGGTGCGGCCGCGGGTGTGGTTCGGCGAACGCTGGATCGACTCGGTCGACGACCTGTTCGAGGAGAACACCCGCTACTTCCCGCCGCTGCTGCCGATCTGTGCTGACGAGGACCCGCTGGCAGCGCTCGACGCCGGCGGGGTCCCGTCGCTGTCCGAACTCACCCTGCACAACGGCACCGTCTACCGGTGGAACCGCCCGGTGTACTCCGTCGAGGACGACGTGGCGCACCTGCGGGTGGAGAACCGGGTGTTGCCCGCCGGGCCGACGGTCGCCGACACCGTGGCCAACGGCGCATTTTTCTTCGGCCTGGTGCGCGGGCTGACCGGGCACCGCGGCCGGGTGTGGGCGGACCTGGACTTTGACGCCGCCCGGGCCAATTTCCGAGTCGCGGCGCGGCACGGGCTGGACGCGACGCTCACCTGGCCCGGACTCGGCGAGGTGCCCGCGGTCGACCTGGTGCGGCACACGCTGTTGCCCATCGCCGCGGCCGGCCTGGACGACTGGGGCGTCTCCCCCGCCGAACGGGACGCCACCCTGGGCATCATCGAGGGCCGCTGCACCCACCGCCGCAACGGCGCCTCCTGGCAGCAGGATTTCCTCGCCGCACGGGAGAACGCCGGGCTCGATCGCGAGCAGGCGCTGCACGAACTGACCCAGCGTTACCACCAGTACATGCATGCAGGCGAACCCGTGCATACGTGGCCCCTGCCCTGAGGCGGATATTGCGGTGCCCCGCTGCCGGCGAGGTGGTTGGATCGCAACGGTGACCATCTCATTGCTTCCGGACGCCGGACTCGATGATCCGGTCCGGTACGCCCTGAGGGGCCCTCAGCACGCCCTCGGCGTGCACGCCGAGCACTGCGCCGCCTTCCGCGCCGACGTCGGACCGTTCGCGTTTCTGGACGACCCCGCCGACCCCGAGCACTGGGCGGCGTTGCGGGCATTGCTGCCCGATCGCACGGTCATCGTGCTCGACGTCCCCGACGGGCAGGTCCCCGCCGACTGGACGGTGCTGCGCCGGATCGTCGGCCGGCAGCTGGTCGACCCCGTCAGGCGGCAACTCGACGACCCCGAACTGGTCGAACTCGGCGAGGCCGATGGACCGCAGATGCTCGACCTGGTCAACCGCACCCAACCCGGCCCCTTCGCCGAGCGCACCATCGCCTTCGGCGGCTACCTCGGCCTGCGCGGTCCCGGCGGCGACCTGCGCGCGATGGCCGGGCGTCGGATGTGGTCCGGCAACGCCATCGAGATCAGCGCCGTCTGCGCCGACCCCGCGCACCGCGGCCAGGGCCTGGCCCGGCGCGTGGTGCACGCGGTATCCGCCGGCATCCAGGCGGACGGCGCGACGCCCTACCTGCACGTCGCGGACGCCAACACCCCGGCCCTGGGGCTGTACCACGCGATGGGCTTCGTCCTCCGCCGCGAGGTGCACTTCGTGGTGCTGACCCCCGCCGGCTAAGGCGTGACCGCGTTCAGGTGCAACGCGATCACTTCGGCTGCACCTTCGACGTCGAGACCGTGGCGCACGAGGCCGCCTGCACCTCCGCGCAGTTCCACGTGCAGACCGAGCCCGCGGCCTTCGCCGATTGCTGGAACGCCGCGCAGGCCGTGGCGGCGGTGCAGGTTGCGGTGGGCGCCAACTCCCCGCTGCTCTATGGGCATCGGCTGTGGGCGGAGACCCGGGTGCCGTTGTTCGAGCAGGCGGTGGATCCGCGCCCGCCGGAGTTGAGGGTGCAGGGGGTGCGGCCGCGGGTGTGGTTCGGCGAGCGCTGGATCGACTCGGTCTACGACCTGTTCCGAGGAGAACGCCCGTTACTTCCCGCCGCTGCCGATCTGTGGTGACGAGGATCCGTTGGCGGCGCTCGAGGCCAGCGGTTACATGGACCGCGCTCTGAGCGACCTCCGCCGCCGGGGCTACCCGGTGCTCGCGCAGGACGTCCCCCGGCTGTCTCCGGTTCGTGCGCCACCACATCGGCATCGACGGGCACTACAGCTTCCACCTACCCGAACTGGGAGGTACCCCATCGACCGCTGCGGGACCCCGACACTCCAGACGATGACGAGTGAGCCAGGAACGCCTGGGCGGAGCTGGTCTTAGCCGACGCAGAACTCATTGCCGTCGGGATCGAGCACGACCGTCCAGCTCCGCCCGTTGCGCTCCAGGTGCTCGCCGCGGCGGAGGGTTGAAGACGGCTCGTACGGCGGCTTCATCGCCTTCGATCTCGACCAGCCCACGGGTGTCGTCAAGGCCGAGCACACCCGCTGCCAGCCCGAGAACGATCGGGGCGTCAGCGCGCACGACGGCGTCAAGATCGCGACCATCATGCGGGCTCACCTCTGTGCCCGAGCGTGTCATCCGAACCTGGACCAGCACGCCATCGACCGCGATCCCCACCGTCGATGACCGGCGTGCGGCTGCCTTGCCAGTGAGTAGGACTGAGAGAGGCAGGACGAGCCATTCGGCGCGGAAGTGGTCGCCGCCTGGCCCGCGCGTCATGAGCGGCGTGGACCAGCGGATGAGGCCCTCGACCGGCTCCCGCAGCTCGGCGCCCCATGGGGTGAGCGCGTAGACGATGGCGTTGCCCTCCTCCGCCAGCCGTCGCTCGATGACTCCGGCGGTCTCCAGGTCGCGGAGCCGGTCGGCGAGCAGGTTGGTGGCCACACCGGGGAGCCCTTCGAACAGCTCGCGGTAGCGCGCGGGAGCCATCAGCAGCTGGCGGACGATCAGCAGGTTCCACCGGTCGCCCACGACATCGAGCGCCCGGGCGAGACCGCAGTAGTGGCCGTAGTTTCGACTCATCCCAGTCACTTTACAATCTCAAGCACGCCTGACAACATCTAGTAGAGCTGGCCGGAACGAAGGGCAGTGATGGCAGACACGGGAAGACCTGCGTGGGTCGACGACGAGCTGTTCCCATTCGAGAGCCGCTTCGTCGATATCGGCGGGCACACGGTGCACTACGTGGACGAAGGATCGGGGCCGACGCTGCTGTTTCTGCACGGCAACCCGACCTGGTCGTTCGACTATCGCGACGTGGTCCGCGCGCTGCGGGACGAGTTCCGCTGCGTCGCGCTGGACTACCCCGGCTTCGGGCTGTCCTCGGCTGGGCCGGGCTACCGGTATCTCCCCGAGGAGCATGCCGCCGTGGTCGTGGATTTCCTTGACCACCTGGGCCTATCGGACGTCACCCTCGTTGCACACGACTGGGGAGGCCCGATCGGCTTGTACGCGGTCGAGCAGCGACCGGACACGTTCGAACGCCTCGTCCTGGCCAACACCTGGGCGTGGCCCCTCAACGGCGACCTGGTCGTCGAACTGGCCTCCCGCCTCATGGGTGGACCGATCGGGCGCGAGCTGATCCGGCGGTTCAACCTGTTCGTCAACGCGATGATCCCCGTCGGGCACCGGCTGCGAAAGCCGACCCCCGATGAGATGGCGCATTACCGGAACGCCCTCGCCACCCACAGCCGGCGCGAGGCATCGGCCGTATTCCCCCGGCGCATCACCGCCAGCCGCGACTTTCTCGCCGGTATCGAGGCCGGGCTCGCAGACCTCGCGGCACTCCCGACGCTCATCGTGTGGGGCGACGCCGACTTCGCCTTCCGAGCCAAGGAACGACAGCGATGGGAGCAGATCTTCGCCGACCACCGCACCGTGATCATCGAAGGCGCCGGCCACTTCGTGCAGTCCGACGCGCCCGAGGAGTTCGCGGCGGCGATCCGTGGCTGGTGGTCGGCACCGGACGGGCGGCGAACATCTCCGGCTCGCGAGGACATCCGGCGCAAAACGCCAAGGCAACCGTAGTGGCTTACGACGTACACCTCGCCGACCGTGTCCGGGAGCCGCTGGTGGACGGCTCGCCGGTGACCGAACAGAGGATGTTCGGAGGACTCGCCTTCCTCGTCGCCGGCAAGATCGCAGTAGCGGCAAGCAGCCAAGGTGGCCTTTTGGTGCGGGTCGATCCGGCACGCACCTACCATCTCCTCGCCACCACCAACGCGCGGCCGATGGAGATGAGAATCCGAGCGATCCAGGGCTGGCTACACATCGACGGCGACGACCTGCGCACCAAGCGCCAACTGGCCGAATGGATCGCCGTCGGGACAACCACCGCGAGAAACACGCCCGCCACGGGAGCGAATCGATGACCAGCACCCGCCCAGATCCCCGTCCCAGACCCTGATGCCCAGAAGGGCGCTGACATGGCCCCAGCCGCGACGCACAGCGGTGCACCCGACACCATGGCCCGGGCTCGCGCCGCGTTGCGCGACGTCGTCCCCAGCCTCGTCACACTTGTGAGCTGCATCCCTGACGCCAACTCAGCGTCGGTCGGTACCTGGACGGTGGGCGACGTCGCGGCTCACCTGTCCCATTCTTTTCGCGCCGACACCGACGCCATCGCCGGAAGGCCAGTCCCGGAAACCGTTGTGACGAAAGCGGGCATAGCCGAGGCCACCGCGAAGCTGCTGGCCGAGGACAGTGAACGGGACCCAGCTGCACTCGCGGCCCGCATCGGCACACTCGCAGGCGAGTTCGACGACGTCGCGTCGCGTTCGCAATCAGCGACCGTCGATTGGCTTCAAGGTACCCGCCTGCCGGTTTCGGCGGTGGCTTGTCACCTGCTGAACGAGTGCCTCATCCACGGCCATGACATCGCCACAGCCACCGGGCGACCGTGGCCGATACAGCGCCACCATGCCCTCCTCGCGATCGAGGCCTTCGTGCTTCCACTGATCGCGGCCCTGCCGCCCACCGCTTTCCTGAACCAAGAGAAGGCCGGATCCTTCCGAGCTCGCATCGAGCTGCGCCTACGCGGAGGCCAACGAACGGTAATGGTCTTCGACCGCGGTTCGCTGACGCTCGACACGGGGCGCGCACCTGAAGTTGACGCCCACATCTCCGCCGACCCCCAGGCCTTCCAGCTGCTATTCATCGGCCGCCAAGGAATATGGAAACCAATTCTCGAAGGGAAGCTCACCGCGTGGGGACTGCGTCCCTGGAAGCTCCCCCGCATGCTCACCGTAATGAGCCCCCCGTAAGCCGTTCGACCACCGACCCGGCACGAAGCGCGCGCGATCGTCCACTGACCGAGGGGTGCACAACCCGGCAAGAGTCGGGTATCACCGACCGCTCGTACGCCGGGCGGCCGGGTCGCGCTCGGCCTGCCATCTGCCCAAGGCCCCCGCCGAGACGCGTGCGTACTTGGCCAGTGACGACTTGCACGTCGCGGACGCCGACACCCCGGCGTTGGAGCTCTACCGGTCGATGGGGTTCGTGGTCCGCCGCGAAGTGCACTTCGTGGTGCTGACGCGCTAAGCGTTGAAGTACTTCGCCTCGGGGTGGTGCACGATCAGGGCGTCGGTGGACTGCTCCGGGTGCAGCTGTAGCTCCTCGGACAGCGTGACGCCGATCCGGTCGGGCTTGAGCAGCTCGACGAGCTTGATGCGGTCCTCCAGGTCCGGGCAGGCCGGGTAGCCGAAGGAGTAGCGCGAGCCGCGGTAGCCCTGCTTGAGCATCGTGTTCAGGTCGCCGTCCTCGTCGCCGAAGCTGAGCTCCTCACGCACCCGCGCGTGCCACATCTCGGCCAGCGCCTCGGTCAGCTGCACGGACAATCCGTGCAGCTCGACGTAATCGCGGTAGGAGTTGGCGGCGAACAGTTCCTTGGTCACCTCCGCGATCCGGCCGCCCATGGTCACCAACTGGAAAGCAACCACGTCGATCTCGCCGGACTCCTTGGGCCGGAAGAAATCCGCCAGGCACAGGTGCCGGTCGCGGCGCTGCCGCGGGAAGGAGAACCGTAGGCGCTCGGTGCCCGGCTCTCCCCCGGACCCCTCGGAGTGCGCCACCACCAGGTCATCGCCCTCGGACCAGCACGGGAAATAGCCGTAGATGACCGCGGCCTCGAGCATGTTCTCGGTGAGCACCCGGTCCAGCCACATGCGCAGCCGCGGGTGTCCCTCCGTTTCCACCAGTTCTTGGTAGCCGGGGCCGTCGTCGCGGCCACGCGTGGGCTTGAGTCCCCACTGGCCGAGGAACAGCGCCCGCTCATCGATCCACGAGGCGTAGTCGGCCAACTGGATGCCGCGCACGATGCGCTCACCCCAGAACGGCGGGACCGGCACCTTGTTGTCGGCGGCCACGTCCGAACGCGCGGGCATGTCCTCCGGCGCGGTCTCGATCAGTTTGGCCGCGCCGGTCACCCGACGCTTGCGCAGCGGCGGCAACTCCGCGCCGGGTACGCCGCGCTTGACGGCCATGAACGCGTCCATCAGGCGCAGACCCTCGAACGCGTCGCGGGCATAGCGCACCTGGCCGGGGAACTGACCGGCCAGGTCCTCCTCGACGTAGGCCCGGGTCAACGCCGCACCGCCGAGCAGAATCGGCCATCGGTCAGACAACTGACGACTCGTCAGTTCTTCCAGATTCTCCTTCATGATCACCGTGGACTTCACCAGCAGCCCGGACATGCCGACCACGTCGGCCCGGTGCTCCTCGGCGGCCTCGACGATCGCCGCGATCGGCTGCTTGATGCCGATGTTGACCACGGAGTAACCGTTGTTGCTCAGGATGATGTCGACGAGGTTCTTACCGATGTCGTGCACGTCGCCCTTGACCGTGGCCAGCACGACGGTGCCCTTACCGGATTCCTCGCCCTCGACCTTTTCCATGTGCGGTTCGAGGTGGGCCACTGCGGTCTTCATCACCTCGGCGGACTGCAGCACGAACGGCAGCTGCATCTGCCCCGAGCCGAACAGCTCACCGACTGTCTTCATGCCGGACAGCAACGTCTCGTTGATGATCTCCAGCGCCGGACGCTCGCGCAGCGCCAGATCGAGGTCGTCCTCCAGACCCTTGCGGGCGCCGTCGACGACCCGGCGCTCCAGCCGCGCGAACAGCGGTAGCCCGAGCAGTTCGGACTCCTTCTCCGCGGCCATCGACTTGGAGTCCACGCCCTCGAACAGTTCGAGGAACTTCTGCAGCGGGTCGTAGGCCGAGGTGTCCGCGGTCGCCGGGCGACGCCGGTCGTAGATGAGGTCCAGCGCGGTGTTGCGCTGTTCCTCGTCCAATCGCGCCATCGGCAGGATCTTCGACGCGTGCACGATCGCGGAGTCCAGCCCGGCCTTCTGAGCCTCATTCAGATAGACCGAGTTGAGCACCATGCGCGCCGCCGGGTTCAGCCCGAAGGAGATGTTCGACAGGCCCAGCGTGGTCTGCACCGTGGGATAGCGCTGCTTGAGCAGCCGGATCCCCTCGATGGTTTCCTCGCCGTCCTTGCGCGATTCCTCCAGCCCGGCGCCGATGGTGAACGCCAGGCAATCCACGAAGATGTCCTCGACCCGCATGCCCCACTTCGCCACCAGGTCGTCGATGGTGCGCGAGGCGATCTCGACCTTGCGTTCGGCCGTGCGGGCCTGGCCCTGCTCGTCGATGCACATGACCACGACGCCGGTGCCGTGCTCCTGGACCAGCGGCATGATCCGGGCGAAGCGGGACTCCGGGCCGTCGCCGTCCTCGAAGTTGACCGAGTTGATGATCACCCGGCCGCCGATGCACTCCAGGCCGGCCTGCAGCACCGCGGGCTCCGTGGAGTCCAGCACCAGCGGCAGCGTGGAGGCCGTGGCGAAGCGCCCGGCCAGTTCCTTCATGTCCGCGACGCCGTCGCGGCCGACGTAGTCCACGCACAGGTCGAGCAGGTGCGCGCCGTCGCGGGTCTGGGCGCGGGCGATGTCCACGCAGTCGTCCCAACGGCCCTCGAGCATCGCCTCGCGGAACGCCTTGGACCCGTTGGCGTTGGTGCGCTCACCGATAGAGAGGTACGCGGTGTCCTGCTTGAACGGCACCGTCGTGTAGAGCGATGCGACGCCGGGCTCGGGCCGCGGCTTGCGCTTGCCCTTCTCGGCCGCGCGGACCCGCTCGACCAGCACGCGCAGGTGCTCCGGCGTGGTGCCGCAGCAGCCGCCGACCAGGGACAGCCCGTAATCCCGGATGAAGCCGACGTGCGCGTCGGCAAGCTCATCGGGTCCCAGCGGGTAGTGCGCGCCGTTCGGCCCGAGCACGGGCAGTCCCGCGTTCGGCATGGCGGACACCCCGATCCGGGAGTGCTTGGAGAGGTAGCGCAGGTGTTCGCTCATCTCGGCCGGGCCGGTGGCGCAGTTCAGCCCGATCAGCTCGATGCCCAGCGGTTCCAGCGCGGTCAGCGCGGCGCCGATCTCCGAGCCGAGCAGCATGGTCCCGGTGGTCTCCACGGTCACCTGGGCGAACACCGGCAGGTCCACGCCCATGGCCTGCAGTGCGCGCCGCGCGCCGAGGATGGATGCCTTGGTCTGCAGCAGGTCCTGGCTGGTCTCCACCAGCACCGCGTCGATGCCGCCGGCGACCATGCCCTCGGTCTGCTGCTGGTAGGCATCGCGGAGCTTCGCGTAGGGCGCGTGGCCCAGCGTGGGCAGCTTGGTGCCCGGACCCATCGAGCCGAGCACCCAACGCTGCTGCCCGGTCTGCTCGGTCCAGTGCTCGGCCGCCTCCCGGGCGATCCGCGCGCCGGCCTCGGCCAGTTCACCGATGCGTTCTGGTATGTCGTACTCACCGAGATTCGCGAGATTGGCACCGAAGGTGTTCGTCTCCACCGCGTCGACGCCGACCTCCAGATAGGCGTCGTGCACCGAGCGGACCACGTCGGGCCGGGTCACGTTGAGGATCTCGTTGCAGCCCTCGTAGCCCTGGAAATCCTCCAGGTGAAGGTCGTGGGCTTGCAGCATGGTGCCCATGGCGCCGTCTGCGACGACAACTCGCTCGACCAGGGCCTGGCGCAGGGCGGCAACGGAGGGCTTCATTGGAGTCCTAGCTTAACTAACCCGGTCGGGTAGGTTCGCCGGACAAACGCTGCCGCGGAGGAGGTGCAGGTCAGGGTGATCACGTTCGACGGGGTCGATTCGCTCACCGAGCCGATCCTGCTGGCCTCCTTTGAGGGTTGGAACGATGCGGCGGAATCCGCCTCCGGCGCGCTGGGCCACCTGTCCAACGTCTGGCAGGCGGAGTTGATCGGCGAACTCGACCCGGACGATTACTACGACTTCCAGGTCAACCGGCCCCAGATCAGCGCCGAAAACCCTGGTCAGAGCCTTTCCCGGATCACCTGGCCGACCACTCGCTTCTACCGGGCGCGGCCGAACGGGCGCGATGTGCTGCTGATGCGCGGTGTGGAACCCAACATGCGGTGGCGGGGCTTCTGTGAGGAGCTGATCGGGGCCTGCCGCGACCTGAAGGTGACCACGGTGGTGACCCTGGCCGCGCTGCTGGGTGACGCGCCCCACACCCGTCCGGTGCCGGTGCGCGGTACCTCGGTGGATGTGCTGCTCCGCGAGCGGCTGGGCGTGGAGCCGTCCACCTATGAGGGACCGACGGGCATCGTCGGGGTGTTCCAGGACGCCTGTCACCGAGCCGGGTTGCCCGCGGCGTCGTTCTGGGCCGCGGTGCCGTATTACGTGGCGCAGCCGCCCTGCCCGAAGGCGACGCTGGCCTTGCTGCAACGGGTCGAGGATGTGCTCGACCTGGCCATCCCCCTGCTGGACCTGCCCGCGGAGGCGCGGATGTGGCAGGAGGGCGTGGACGAGATGGCCGGGGAGGACAGCGAGGTCGCCGAGTACGTGCGCTCGCTGGAGGAGGCCAAGGACACCGCGGAGTTGCCGGAGGCCTCCGGTGAAGCCATCGCCAAGGAGTTCGAGCGCTACCTGCGTCGCCGCGACGAAGGTCCGGGCGGCGAGACCCGCTCCTGATCACCTCTCGACCCGCACAACTTCGGGCCGCCAGGGCACGTATCAAGGGGCGCTGATACGTGCCTGGACGGCCCGAAGATGCGCGTGGTGCTACTGGCTCAGGTCGGCGAAGACGATGACGTCGGAGTCATCGCCGGTCGGTGCGACCAGGCGCAGTTGCGGGGTCTTGCTGGGGCCGTAAACGTCATCGGCCGGGACGTCGGCGAGCGCGTAGGTCTTCACCGACTTGACCACGAAGGTCACCTTGCTGCCGCCGTCGGTCTCGACGACGATCTGGTCCCCGGCCTTGGAGTCGCCCAGGTTGGCGAACACGTCATCGGCGCCGGTCGCGTCCAGCCGGTGCCCGAGGATCACCGCGCGGCCAACTGTGCCGGGCTTCGGACCCGCCGCGTACCAGCCGGCCTGCCCGTAATCCGGGGTGTCCAGCGCACCGGTGCTCGCGTCGGTGGACAACGGCTCGATCGCCGCATCGATGTGCAACCGAGCCATCTCCAGATGGGTCGGCGTCTTGTTGTTCGGGTCCACCGGCGTGATCGAACTCGCCGCCGGCGTCGTGTCGCTCCACGGCCAGCTGTGCAGACCGCCCCACCACAGCAACGGCAGCGCCGAGGCCGCGGCCAAGAGGTAATGAAGAGCCTTCCACCAGTTGCGGTGATTCGGCCCGACCAGTTCTTCCTCGTGCTCCGGTGCGCGCACCGGCTCAATCGTCTTCACCATGCTCCCCCGATGAATTCGCGGCGCCCCGCGGCCCCGGCGGCCCCCGCCGCCCCGGTCACAGCCACGCCCCCCAACACAATCAATGCCAGCGCCGCCGCACCCAGACCGGCCTTACCGGCCGCAGTCTGCGGTAACAGCGACGCCACGTTGCGCACGGCCGCCGATGCGCCACCCACCCCGGAGTGGTGCGACGAACCGTCGGTCGACGGGACGTTCATCAACCCCGGCGGCTTCGGCGCGGTCCAGGTGGACCCGGTCCGCGCAACCGTCCCCGTGCTCTTGTGGTGACCGGACGGGGTCGGGCCGGGCTTGCCCGGCGACGACCCCGAACCGGTCGATCCCGCTGCGGGCGCCCCCGAGCCCAACAGCGGCAGCGAGTCCACAACGCCCCCCAGCGTTGGTCCGAGCAACGGCAGGCCGGAGACGATCTGGGCCAGGCTCGGTGACTCATCGCCTGCGTCGGCCGAGGCCGGCGCGGACGTTTGGAGTCCGAGAGTGTCGGTCAGCCCGTGCAGCAGCTGACCGAGACCGAGTACATCGGCCTGCGGCTCAGCCGTGGGCACGGTGGCCGCGGACGCCGAACCGGCACCCACCACCCCCAACACCGCGACCGAGGCAACCACGATTGCCGCCCGACCCGGGTGGATAGCCACCCGGCGCGGTCGAGCATGACGTGCTGCCATTTCTGCCACCTCCGAACCACACGGTTCTCGAACGCCTTGAGAATGCCGGCTGGAATAGCGCAGAACAGGGTCGGCGACGAACTCGTTCTCAACTCCGGACTCCACGCGCGAGCAAAACAACGGATCATCCGTCGCGTTCTTTGGCCCCGACGCGAATAGCCCAAGCCGCCCTTCGGGGGTGGATGGGACTTCTCTGCCCGGCGGGCCGGCCCGCTCCGGATTCCCTCAATCCCCTTGCTGAGCTGGAAAAACGCCGGGGCGGACAACGCTGTGGCAGCCGCCCGGCGGCGGGATGTCGGGTGCGTCGGATTCGCCGCGATGACCGGGAGCGCACGACATTTTCCGCCGCGATCATCCGCCATGAAATCCTAAAGTCGCCGGCCCGTAGAACCGAAAGACTGGCCGTTCGTATGATGCCCGACTCATACGATTGGCAAGCGCGAAATAGTCCACCCGGATAGGTGACAAATCGGAATTGCCACCCGCCGTGAGAGAATTTCTACAACGCGATCCCGAGTAGGCCGTCGACCGCACGCGAGATCACGCCGGGCGCCGCCGGATCGGCACCGCCCGAGGCAGCCCGCGACGCCCAGTCGTCGATCGCGGCCAGCGCGCTGGGGGCGTCCAGGTCCGTGGCCAGCGCGCCGCGGATCGCGGCCAGGGTGTCCTCCGCGACAGGCCCATCGGGACGGGACACCGCGGCCCGCCAAGCGTCCAGCCGCGCCTGCGCCGCGGTCAGGTCCGCGTCGGTGTACTCCCAGTCCGAGGCGTAGTGGTGCGCCAACAACGCCAATCGGATCGCGGCGGGCTGCACGCCGGCCCGACGCAGGCCGGAGACGAACACCAGGTTGCCCCGCGACTTGGACATCTTCTCGCCCTGGTAGCCGACCATGCCGGCGTGCATGAACACCCGGACGAACTCCTCGTTCCCGTTGTGCACGTGCGCGTGCGCGGCGCCCATCTCGTGGTGCGGGAACACCAGATCGCGCCCACCCCCCATGACATCGACAACCGGACCCAACCGGTCCAACGCGATCGCCGTGCACTCCACATGCCAGCCGGGCCGACCGGAACCCGCCGGGGAGTCCCAGCTGGGCTCGTTCGGGCGGGCGGCCCGCCACAGCAGCGCATCCAGCGGATCCTTCTTGCCCGCCCGGTCCGGGTCCCCACCGCGTTCGGCGAACAGCGCGAGCATTTCCTCGCGGTTCAGTCCGGACACCGCGCCGAACGCCGGGTCGGTGCTCACCGGGAAGTACAGGTCACCGTCCAGGTCATAGGCCGCATCGCGGGCGGCCAGTTCGGCGATGAACCGTCCGATCAGCGGGATCGCCTCCACCGCGCCCACGTAGTGGTCCGGGGGCAGCACCCGCAACGCGGTCATGTCCTCGCGGAACAGTTCGATCTCCCGGCGCGCCAACGCCCGCCAGTCCTCGCCGGTGGCGTTGGCGCGCTCCAGCAGTGGGTCATCCACGTCGGTGACGTTCTGCACATAGCGGACCTCGACGCCGCTGTCCCGCAGCGCCCGGCCGAGCAGATCGAAGGCCACGTAGGTATTGGCGTGGCCCAGGTGGGTGGCGTCGTAGGGAGTGATCCCGCATACGTAGATGCGCGCGACCGGCCCGACGGCGGCGGGCTCGAGTTCGCCGGTGGCGGTGTTGCGCACCAACACCGCCGACCCGGTGCCGGGCAGCCGCGGAAGTGCCGTGGTCGGCCAGGCTTGCATGGTCTCAACCCTAGGTGGCCCGGGCCCCGCCCCGGTCCGGGGCTTCGGTCAGAACGGGGGCCAGGGCACCGTGGGCCAACCGTCGTCCCGTGGGATCGGGTGCACGCCACGGCGCAGCAATCGGGCGATACGTCGCCGGGTCGCGCTGACCTCGTCGGTGGCCAACAACTCCCCGAGCGCGGGCGCCAGCTCGTCCGACCAGTCGGCGATCAGGCCGGCCAGCACGTCGACCACGTCCTCCGGCAAGGGACTGCCCGCCCAACCCCACAGCAACGTGCGCAACTTGTCCGGCACCGCGAAGCACAACCCGTGGTCGATGCCGTGCAGCGCGCCGTCCGGAGTGGGCAACACATGACCGCCCTTGCGGTCGGCGTTGTTCACCACCACGTCGAACACCGCCATGCGCCGCAGCCGCGGGTCGTCGCTGCGCACGAGTGCGATCCGGTCGCAGCGTTGGTCGACCTCCACCCACAGCTGGCACATGCCCGGGCCCCAGGGTCCCTCACGCATCACCGTCGGCGGCACCACGTCCCAACCGGTGGCCGCGGACACCCGGTAGGCGGCCACCTCGCGCGCGGCCAACGTCCCGTCCGGGAAGTCCCACAACGGCCGCTCACCGGCGATCGGTTTGTGCACGCAGGCGGCGGTCACCCCGTCCAGGCTCACCGCACAGTAGAGGGTCGCGTTGGACGCGTCGACCAGCCGACCGACCACCTCGAGTTCACCGTGGGAGAGCAGGGCCAGCGCACCGGGCAGACCGATCTGGCTGACCGCCACTGTTGGTACTGCCGCGACCTCCTCCGGCTGACTCAACGCCGGTGGCCGTTCTGCCGCGGGCAGATATGACCGCCGGCATCCACCGGCAGGCCGCAGAACGGGCACGGCGGGCGGCCCGCGGACACCACCGACGCGGCGCGCCGGGCGAAGTCGCGGGCCATCTCAGCCGTCAGTCGTACGCGCAACACATCCGGCCCGTCGAGGTCGGTGTCCTCCTCCTCGATCGCCGGCGCGGAGCCCGCCTCGCCGTCCTCACCGGGTGCCTGGGCGACGATCACCAACCGGTCAACCCGGGGATCCCAGCCCAACGCGAGCGTTGCGACGCGGAAATCCTCCTCGATGGGGAGCTCGAGCGGATCGAGGTCGGATATCACGGGGACAGCGGTGGGCACCGCCTCCGGGGCGATCCTGCGCACCTCATCCAGCACTCGGTCGACCTGTTCGGCCAGCAACAGCACCTGCTGCTTCTCCAGGGCGACGCTGGTCAGCCGTCCAGCGGCGCTGGCCTGCAAGAAGAACGTGCGCTGGCCGGGCTCGCCCACCGTCCCGGCCACGAACCGATCCGGCGGGTCGTAGAGGAACACCTGCCTGGACATATGGGGAAGCCTACGACTTCGGTCCGGCCCCGCCGCCGACCACGGCATCCCCACGGGCGCTACGCCCCCGGCCCGCGGGGGGCCGGTAGGCGGCGGCGTCCCCGCCGGTGTCGTTGACCTTGAGCAGGAACGGTCGGCTCTCGGTGTAACGGATCGCGGTGACCGAACCCGGGTCGATCACGATGCGTTGGAAGAGATCCAGGTGCATGCCCAACGCGTCGGCCACCACGGCCTTGATCAGGTCCCCGTGGCTGCAGGCCACCCAGACCGCGGCCGAGCCGTGTTCGGCGCTCAGGCGCTGGTCCCACTCGCGGATGGCGTCCACCGCCCGAGCGGCCATTGCGGCCATGGACTCCCCGCCGGGGAACGCCACCGCGCTGGGGTGGGTCTGCACCACCTTCCAGACCTTCTCCTTCATCAACTCCTTGATGCTGCGCCCGGTCCAGTCGCCGTAGTCGCACTCGGCCAGTCGCTTCTCCTTCCTTACCCGCCCGCCGGTGGCCGCGAGCAACGGCGCGACGGTCTCCAGGCACCGCTGCAGCGGGCTGGACACGACCGCGGCCAACGGCAGCCTGGCCAGCCGTTCGGCCACCGCCGCGGCTTGCTCGCGACCCTTGTCGTCCAAGCCGATGCCGGGGGTGCGCCCGGCCAACACTCCGGAGGTGTTGGCCGTCGACCGGCCGTGTCGGACCAGCAGGACGGTGGCCACTGGAATACTTCCCCTCACCCTCGCCCGGGCAGGCGCGCCGACACGACCTGCGCTGCCGGGCTCGACGCCCGACGCCGCTTAGCCTTGCCATCATGGAAGCAGCCTCGGATTCGATCGCCGGCGGGGGCATGGTGCATCGCCGGGTGGGCCGCAGCGGTCTGAGCGTTTCCCGTCTCGGGCTGGGCACGTCGAGTTGGGGTTCGGTAACCGACGCCGCCGACGCCGCGGACGTGCTCACCACGTTCGCCGAGGCCGGCGGCACGCTGATCGACACCGCCCCGCATTACGGCGAGGGCCATGCCGAGGAACTGCTCGGCAGCCTGCTGCGCAAGACCGTGCGTCGCGACGAGATGGTCGTGGCCACCAAGGCCGGCCTCGGTCTGCGCGGACCGGATTTGGTGGTGGACACCTCCCGGCGCGCACTGCTGGACACCCTCGACCTGTCGCTGGCCCGGTTGGACACCGACCACGTGGACCTTTGGCAGGTGCACGTGTTCGACCCGGCCGCGCCGCTGGACGAGACGCTCTCCGCGTTGGACCACGCCCTGGCCTCCGGGCGCACCCGTTACGTCGGGGTGTCCAACCACGCGGGCTGGCAGCTGGCCCGCACCGCGACGCTGCAGGAGAGCTCGCCGGCGCACGCCCGGATCGTGTCCGACCAGGTGGAGTACTCCCTGCTGCATCGCGGCGCGGAGGCCGAGGTGCTGCCCGCGGCGGCGGCGTTGGGTGTCGGCGTGCTGGCCTGGGCGCCGCTTGCCGGTGGCGTGCTGACCGGCAAGTACCGCCGCGGGACGCCGATCGATTCCCGCGCGGGCCGCTCGGACGCCGTGGACCGCTACTTGACGGCGAACGGGCGCCGGGTGGTGGACGCCCTGGTGACGGCGGCCAAGGGATTGGGCGCGACGCCGCTGGAGGTCGCGCTGGCCTGGGTGCGTGACCACCCCGGCATCAGCTCGGCCATCGTCGGTGCCCGCAGCACCGCGCAGCTGGGTGAACTACTGACCGCGGAGAAGCTGACGCTGCCCGCGGAGATCCGCACTGCACTGGACGACATCTCCGCGATCTAGTGCGGCGCCGCCCAGCGCACCGGCACGTCGAACCGGCACAGCACGTCATCCGGGTCCGCCTCGCCGAACGCGTTCTCCATCCAGGTTGCGTCGTCGCCGACCGCGTCGAACGTGGGCAGCACCCAGGTGGTCGCACCGTGCCAACGCAGACCCACCGCCACGCCGGCGTCCGGGTCGCCCAACGCGCTGTGCCCCCGATCCGCGGCGAGCATGGCCAGCGCCTCGGCGGGGGATCCCGCCTCCTCGTTGGTCGCCAGGTTCAGCGCCTTCGGGTCGGTGATCGTGAAGTCCCATCGGGCCAACACGGAGAACCGACGTGGGTCGAGGTCCACATCCTCATCCGCGGATTCCGGTGCCCGGTCCGGCAACTCGAACGGGGTCACCTCATCGTGCTCGCGATACAGCGCGTCGTCATAGGCGGCGGCCGCCGCGCGCACTGCGCGGTAGGCCGCGGTCACCGCCGGGTCGTTTTCCGAGGCTCGCGCCCCAACCGCAGCCCAGTGCTGTTCCAGCGCCTCGACGAACCCGTTGAGTGCGCTGCGGGCAACGCCGTTCTCTTCGGTAGACATGAAATCTGATGTCCCGTCAGCAGGTGGCCAGGAAGCGGTCGAGCACCCGCACCCCGAAATGCAGGGCATCGATCGGCACTCGTTCGTCGACGCCGTGGAACATGGCTGCGAAGTCCAACTCCGGGGCCAGCCGCAGCGGAGCGAAGCCGAAGCAGCGCATGCCCAGCCGGGAGAACGATTTGGCGTCGGTGCCGCCGCTCATCGCGTATGGGATCGCCCGCGAGCCGGGGTCCTCGGCCTGCAGCGCGGCGACCATGGCGTCCACCAACGCCCCGTCGAAGGTCGTCTCCATCGCGATGTCGGTGTGGATCATCTCCCGGCGCACCCGGTCGCCGATCAGCTCGTCGATGGTGGCGAAGAACTCGTCCTCGTAGCCGGGCAGGAATCGCCCGTCCACCACGGCGTGCGCCTCGGTCGGAATCACGTTGGCCTTGTAGCCGGCCTGCAGCATGGTGGGGTTCGCGGTGTTGCGCAGCGTCGCGCCGATCAGCCGCGACATGGTGCCCAATTTGGACACGGTGGCGTCCAGGTCGTCGGGGTCCAGTGGCACCCCGAGGGCATCGGCGATCTCGTCGAGGAAGGCCCGCACGGTCTTGGTCATCCGGATCGGGAAGGTGTGGTTGCCGATCGCGGTGACCGCCTCGGCCAGCGCGGTCACCGCGTTGTCCTCGGCGACCATCGAGCCGTGTCCGGCCCGCCCGGCCGCGACCAGTCGCATCCAGGCCATGCCCTTCTGCGCGGTCTCGATGGCGTAGAGCCGCTTGCCGCCGACGGTGATGGAGAAACCACCGACCTCGCTGATCGCCTCCGTGCAGCCCTCGAACAACTCGGGGCGGTTGTCCACCAGGTAGCGAGCGCCCTTGGCGCCGCCGGCCTCCTCATCGGCGACAAAGGCCAGCACGATGTCCCGCGGCGGCACGCGGCCCTCGGTGCGCCAGGCGCGGATGGTGGACAGGATCATCGCGTCCATGTCCTTCATGTCCACCGCGCCGCGGCCCCAGATGCAGTTCTCGGCGATCTCGGCGGCAAAGGGTGGGCGGGACCACTCCTCGGCGAACGCCGGCACCACGTCGAGGTGACCGTGGATCAGCAGGGCGCCACGGGAGGAATCGGCGCCCTCGATGCGGGAAACCACACTGGCCCGGCCGGGGTCGGACTCGATGATCTCGCCGTCCAACCCGACCTCGGCGAGCTTGCCCGCAACGAACTCGGCGATGCGCCGCTCCCCCGGCCCGGAGGAGTCACCGAAGTTGACCGACTCGATGCGGATCAGGTCCCGGCACAGGTCGACGACCTCGGCCGCGGCCTTCTCAGCCGTGCTGCTGGGGTCCGGATTACCGCTGTCCACACGCTCTCCTCGCAGGCTTCGGGCGGGCCGCTGTCCACACCTACCCATACCCAATCCTGCCGTGACGGACGACCGAGAGCGACACCCGCTCGGTGCTAGGGTTCTGCACGGCGTTACGGCGCCCCACGTCCGGGTGGCGGAATTGGCAGACGCGCTAGCTTGAGGTGCTAGTGCCCCAAAAGGGCATGGGGGTTCAAGTCCCCCCTCGGACACCCGATTGAGGCGAGCGGAAAGCGCGAACCGAAGCGTTACGCTCCGCCCATGCAGCTAGCCGTGGCTCTGGTCGGTCTTGCGATCGTGATCCTCCTGGTCGGCCTGGTCGTGACCGCGATCAAGGTGCTGTCGCTGATCGCGCTGATGATCCTGGTGCTTGCGATGGCCTACTATTACCGCGACGCGAAACGACAGTAGCTCGCTCCGCCATGCCGCTTTCTGAACCGCTGTCCGATCTCCTGGCGCGCGCCGAGGGCCGGGAGCCGATCGATTCGGCGGGTAAGTCCGGGGCTCGGCTGGAGCGGTTGCGCATTGACGGCGTCGCCTATGTGCTCAAGGAATTGGATCGTCGGCAGGACTGGACGATGCGGGCGGCGGGTGTGCTGGCCGGGGCGCCCGCGTTGTTGTGGTCGACCGGGTTGTTGGACCGGTTGCCGGACTGTTTGAACTCCCCGATCGTTGCGGTCGAGGTCGGGCAGACCACCCGGATGCTCATGCACGACGTGAGCGCCTGGTTGGTGCCGGTGACCGATGAACCGGTGGACCTGGCGATGCATCTGCGGTTCCTGAACCACATGGCGGCCATGCACGCGACCTTCTGGGCCGGCGGCGCGGAACTCGAGGTGGTGCCGAACATGCACCGATACCTGGAGCTCTCCCCGTGGACCGCGCTGGCCGAGGCCGAGGGTGGTGACCCGCCGTTGGTGCCACGCCTGGTCGGTGAGGGTTGGCCGCGGCTGGAGAGCGTCGCGCCGGTCGCGGCGAAAGTCGTGGTGCCCCTCGCCCACGACCCCGGCCCATTGGTCCTGGCGTTGGACTCAACCCCGCAGACCTTCGTGCACGGCAACTGGAAGCTGGACAACCTCGGCACCGACCCCGACGGGCGCACCGTACTACTGGACTGGGAGTTGCCCGGCCGTGCGCCGGCGTTGTCCGATCTCGCCTGGTACCTGGCCATCAACTGCCGCCGCCTGCCGCAGTCCAAGGAGGAGACCATCGACGCCTACCGGGCGGCGCTGGAATCCCGCGGCATAGACACCGCGCCCTGGTGGGACCGCCAACTCACCCTGTGCCTGCTCGGTGCCCTGGTGCAGTTCGGTTGGGAGAAGGCGCTCGGCGGCTACGACGAGGAACTGGCCTGGTGGGAACAACGCGCGCTGTCCGCGGCCGAGATGTTGACCTGATCCCTGATCGGGCATGCCCGGGGTACACCGGGGCAGTTCCTGATCATTCATCGTCGGATTCAGGAGTCTGTCGTGGCGCTGCTGATCGTGATCGCCCTCATCATCGCGTTGGCCGCTTTCGGTTTCTTCTGGCACGTGTTGTGGTTGGGCGTGCTGGTGGGCGTGGTCGCGTTGCTGACCCGCCTGGTGCTGATCGGCCTGGACGCGGATCGACCGGCGGGCCGGCTCAACATCAACGTGCTGCACTCGTTCGGCCGCTACCTGCTGGAGATCAGCGAACGCGCCCGGCGGCGCGGACGCCGCTCTGACGTTGTCGACAATGCCGGCGCGATGACCGAGGAGAAGACCGACCAGGCGCTGGCCATGGCCCGGGGCGGCATGACGCAAGCGGCCATCGGCCAGGAGCTGGGTGTCAGTTCCTCGACGGTGTCCCGCCACCTGCGGGCCCGGCGCAAGCAGTCGAAGCAGCGCCGGGCCACCAGCAGTTGACGAGGATCAGCTGCGCGGCACGTCCCCCCGCCACTGCCCGGTTTCCGAACCGTGGTCCTCCATGAACTTCTTGAACCGCTTGAGATCGGACTTCACCCGGTGGTCGTCCACGCCCACCAGGGCACCGGCCTTCTCCACCAAACCCTCGGGCTGCCAGTCGATCTGCGCAGTCACCCGGGAGGACTTGGCGTCCAGCTTGTGGAAGGTGATGACCCCGGCGTGCGTCGTGCCGTCGGTGCTCTTCCAGGCCACCCGCTCATCCGGGTGTTGCTCGGTGATCTCGGTGTCGAACTCGCGGGTCACACCGCCGATGTTCGTCTTCCAATGCAGGTGGGTGTCATCGGTCTGCCGGATCTGCTCGACGCCGTCCATGAACTTCGGGAACGACTCGAACTGGGTCCACTGGTTGTAGGCAGTGGTCACGTCCACTGCCACGTCGATGGTTTCAGTCACACTGGCCATTACTGCACCCCCGATTGCGGGCGGGATGAATCTTCTGTCCCCGAGGGCCTTCCCGGGCCACCTCCGAGCCATGCGCCACGCCGCGGCACGCAGGAAGCTCAGCGATTCAGGAACTCCACAATCACCGGGGCCAATTCCTCGGCGCTGGTCAGCAGACCCAGGTGCCCGTCGCGGTAGATGTGCAGTTCGCCGTGCGGCAGCAGCGAACTCATCAGGCGCGCGTTCACCAACGGCACGATCGGGTCGTCCTCGCCGGCCACCACCAACGTGGGCTGGCGGATCAACGGCAACGCGGGCAGGCTCGACCAGCCCGCACCTGCGGCCAACTGCAACGCGTAGCCGCGCTTGGGGCCGACCACATTGCGTTGGTGCAGCACCTCGCTGATGCACCCCGGATCCTGGCGCACCTTGCCGCCGTACAACTCCGGCGCCACCGCGCGTGCCCATTGGGGATCGCGGTGCCGGCGCGGGGTGAGCATCTTGTACAGCACGCCCGGCTTCGCGGGCACCATCAACATCCCGGTGCCGGTGCCGACGAGCACCAGCCGGCGGCAGCACAACGGGTGCTGGAAAGCGAACTGCTGGGCCAGCGCGCCGCCCCAGGACAACCCGAGGATGTCCACCTGGCGATAACCCAACCGGTCCAACAACCGACGCAGCGTCAGGGCCAAACCGGCGAAGGTGTAGGGCACATTGGGCAGCGGCGACCCACCGACGCCCGGCACATCGAAGCGGACGACCTCGAGGGACGCGGGCAACGCGGCCACAAAGGGGTCGAGCACATCCAGGCTGGTGCCGATGCCGTTGCACAGCACCAGCGGACGACGACGAGCGGTGCCGGGGCGCACGCTGTAGCGGATGCGCTGCCCGAACACGCGCATGCGCTGGTTGGCGACGCCGGTCGCCGGCCCGGGACCGGTCATTCCGTGCTCCCCCCTGGACCCCCTACTCGGGAGTATAGGGAGCGTCAGGCGGGCTGATGCACGTATGTGCCGGGCGCAGCGCCGAGCACCGGGAACTTGTCGCTGCCCAGCTCCTCGCGGGCCGGACGCTCGTCGCCGGCCCGGGCGATCACCCAGTCCGCCCAGTGGTCCCACCACGACCCGGCCTGCTTGGTCGCCGCGGCCCGCCACGCCTCCGGGTCCGGGCCCGGCTTGGGGCCGGTGAAGTAGTGCGCCTTCGGCCCGGGCGGGGAGACCGGGGTTTGGATGTGACCGGTCGGGGACAGCACGAACGTCGAGTCGCCGCCGAGCAATTGCGTGCTCTGATAGCAGCCCTGCCACGGGGTGAGGTGGTCGGAGAAGCCGCCCACCACGTAGTTGTCGATCTTTACCGCGCTCAGGTCCACGCCGTGACCGAGCACCTCGACCGCGCCGCCGCGGGTCAGGATGTTGTGCTCGAACATGTCCAGGAATTGCGCGTGCAGCGCGGCGGGCAGGTTCGTCTTGTCCTCGTTCCAGGCGAGGATGTCGAACGCCGGCGGCTTGTTGCCCATCAGGTAGTTGTTGACCCAGTAGTTCCACACCAGGTCGTTGGGTCGCATCCAGGTGAAGACGCTGCCCAGCGAACGTGCGTCCAGCACGCCGTTCTTCTTGCCCTTCTTGCGGGTCATGGCCAGGATCCGCTTGGAGCGGAACGCGCCGATCGCCGCGGGCGAGTTCCAGTCCAGCAGGGTCACCGCGAACGAGCAGGCGCGCACCCGGCCGGGGTCGTGCTCGGCCAGGTAGGACAGCACGGTGGACGTGGTGATGCCACCGGCACACAACCCCAGCGTGATCAGCTCGTCGGCACCGCTGATCTGACGCACCGCATCGGTGGCCTCCAGCAGCGCGGTGGCGTAGGTGTCCAGGTCCCAGTCGCCCTGCGCCGGGCCGGGGTTGCGCCAGGACACGGTGAAGCAGGTCAGGCCGCGGCCCACCGCGTGCTCCAGCAGGCTGCGGCCGGGCGCGAGGTCGGTGAAGTAGTACTTGTTGATCTGCGGCGGGATCAGCATGACCGGGGTGGTGCGTACCGCCGCGGTGCTCGGCGCGTACTGGATCAGTTCCAGCACCTCGTTGCGGAACACCACCGCACCCGGCGTGGCCGCGAGGTTTTCCCCCACCACGTAACCGGAATCGTCGACCTGTTTGGGCATGCCGCCGTTGTGCCGCAGGTCGTCCACCCAGTTGCCCAGGCCCGTCCGCAGGCTGCCACCCGCGGTCTCGAAGGCCCGCTTCACCGCCGCCGGGTTGCCCAGCAGGGTGTTGGTCGGGGCCAACGAGGAGGTGAGCACGCCGGCCGCGAAACGCAACTGCTCCTTGGTGCGCCAGGACACGTCGGTGTCCTCGACCACCTTGTCCACCGCGTTGCCGGCCGCCAGGTAACCCTGCATCAGCCGGTGGTAACCGGGATGGTCGGTCCAGGTTGGATCGGCGAAGCGCCGGTCGCCCCGGCCCGGTTCCACCTCGGACCTACCGACAGTGACCTTCCCCAATTCCACGGCCAGGTCCGCACCGGCCCGCGCCAGTCGCGGTGACTCGCCGACGACCCGGCCCAGCAGCTTGGCCGCGTCGGTGAGGCGCTCGCGCACACCGCGCTCCTCGGCCCAGGTCCAGGCCGTCAGGTGACCGTCGTCGGAGTGGTCCGCCGCGCCGTGCTCGGTGGTGATGGTGGCAGTCATGGGCACATTCTAGGAAGGCAGAACCAACCGCCGCGATATGTAGGTCGTCCCGGTTCAGGAGTAATCCCATGAGACCGTTCGAGATCAATCGCCATGGCCGCATCGTGTTCCCGTCCAGCTACTTCCCGGATATGGACCTGTCGGACTTCCGGACCCTGGAGCAGTTCGAGGCGGCGGTACGCCGTGACTTCGACGAGAAGTCGCCCACCGGGTCGGACATCGTCGAACGCGTGGAGGCGGGCAAGTACAGCACCCGCTTCGAATTGCTGCGCGATGTGGCGCTGAACCTGTTCTGGGGCAACCGCTACGTGGTGACCCTGTACGAGCGCCGCCCCACCCGGTGGCGTGACGTGCCGCGGCACTCCGACGATGTGTTCCTGGGCGTGGCCAAGCCGTGGGTGGACGGGGCCCGCAAGATCGCCGCAGTGGCCGAGACCTACCGCGCGCTGCCACCGACCTGGAACGGCCAGAGCGAGGACGCGATCTTCCAGCTGCTGTTTCACATCTTCGGCCACAAGCGCTACCACGCCAGCGACCTGCCGGCCGTCAAACCGACGGTTGCCGAGCTGCTGGCCAAACCCGAGACCTTGACCTTCGTGCTACCCGGGCACGACCCGGATTACCCGCGCTACACCGCCCGGCAGATCCTCGACCACTCCGACGAGGTCCCAGAACTGGAGTCGTTGGGCCGCTGGGCGCGGGTGCTGCACAACCTGCACCCGTGGGATCAGGCCGCCGCCCGGTTGGCCCCGGCGTCGTCGATCTCCGATGACGATTTCGTGCTGCTGTACGTCCCGCGCAGCGAAGCGGTGACCCAGTTCATCCATCGGATCAAACAACCGACGCACCAATCGGCGCCGGTCCCCGTGGTCATCGAGGCGCAGCCCCCGGTGCGCCCGTTCCCCGCGCTGGATGTGCCCCGCACGTTCCGCGTGCAGCCGCGCATCGCCGCGCTCACCGCGTTGCGCGGCGAGCACGTGTGCAGCAACGACGACGTCATCCGCAACTCCGCGATCAACTGGTCGCCGATGAGCGCGGCGCAGATCGCCCGCAAGACCGGCATCGATTCGCGCTGCTACACGGCCAAGCCGCTGGAGCAGATCGCGCTGGAGGTGGCCCGCACGGCGGTCGCCGGCGCCGGCCTGACACCCGGTGAGATCGGCGCGGTGTTGGTGTGCACCTGCACCAGCGACCGGTTGATCCCGTCGGTGGCGTCCTACATCTCCGGCCAACTGGGCATCCACCGCACCTACATGTCCGCGGACCTGGTCGCCGCCTGCGCCGGATTCCCCTACGGGCTGGCAGAAAGCGTGCGGCTGCTGCAGGAGGTGCAGCGGCCGGTGCTGCTGGTCTGCGCGGAGAAGTTCTCCAACAAGATCGGCAGCGTGCGCACCTCACGCATGCTGTTCGCCGACGGCGCCGCGGCACTGGTGCTGGTGCCCGCCCCCGACGGCGAACCGGGCGACATCGAGTACCTGCAGACCTACGCCAGCGGCCCGGTCAGTGAGGTGAACTCCATCCTGTGGCCGAACCCGGAGTTCGACGGCAACATCACCGTCTACGGCCCCGAGGTGAAGTCGCTGGCCAAGCGCTACCTGGCGCAGATGCTCGACGAGATGAAGGAGATCCCCGGCCCCGACGGCAGCGGAAACCTGTTCGACGCCGTCGATGTGATGGTCCCTCATCAGGCCAACAAGGTGATGGTCGCCGACATCGCGCGCGGCGTGAACTTCCCCATGGAGCGGGTCTATTTCAACATCGAGCGGACCGGCAACGTCTCCGCGGCGAGCATCCCGTTGGCCATCCACGACGCGGTGCTGGACGGCGTGATCGACCGCCCGATGCGGGTGTTCGCACCCGGCTTCGGCGCCGGCGCTGTGGCCGGGTACGCGGTGCTGAACCTCGACCCGTCCGTGGTGGTTCGCACCGACGGCGCCGATGGACCGGCCGAGTCCGCGGTCCAGGTGCGCGGCACCAGCGTCGAGGACGTGGCCCAGGCCTTCAGCTGAGCGCTGAGTTCAGGACATGTCCAGGCCGCCGTTGACGGCGATCACCGCGCCGGTGATGTACGCGGCGTCCTCGTGGGCCAGGAAGGACACCGCGCGGGCCACCTCGGAGGCGTGCCCCAGCCGGCCCACCGGGATGGTCTTGACCACCTTCTCCAGGACCTCGCCGGGAACGGCGGCGACCATGTCGGTGTCGGTGTAGCCCGGCGTCACGCAGTTCACCGTGATGCCCTTGCGGGCCACCTCCCGGGCCAGTGACTTGGTCAGCCCGAACTGGCCGGACTTGGACGCGGCGTAGTTGGCCTGCCCGATGCCACCGGTGCTGCCGATCGCCGAGGAGATGTTCACGATGCGCCCGTACTCCTGAGCGATCATCTGCTCGAGCACGGCCTTGGTCATGTAGAACGACCCGGACAGGTTGACCCGCAGCACCGCGTGCCAGTCCTCGACGCTCATCTTGCGCATGGTCTTGTCCACGGTGATGCCCGCGTTGTTGACCAGGATGTCCACCCGGCCGGCGACGTCCATGACCTCCTCGACCACGCGCACACAGTCCTGTGGTTCGCCGACATTGCCGGCGTGCAGCGAGACCGACATCCCGTCCTTGTTCAGCCGCTCCACGAACTCCTCGGCGGAGTCACTGACCCGGCTGCAGCCGGCCGCCACGTGAATGCCCTGACCGGCCAGGTTCTCGGTGATGGCAGCGCCGATACCGCGCACGCCGCCGGTGACGATGGCCACCCGCTGATCGACCATGGCAAAACCTCCGCGACTCCGGGACAAGGCCAGAGTCGGGAGGTTACGCCCGTTGTCGGGCGCGCCGGAAGGCCCGGTCAGACGGCGGAACGACCGCCGTTGACGTAAATGGTCTGGCCGGTGACGTGGCGGGCGTCCTCGCTGCACAGGAAGGCGATCACCGTGGCGATGTCCTCCGGTTGCGCGACCCGGCGCAGCGGGTGCGCGGCCGCGGCCCCGCTCACGAACTCCTCGACGCTGACATTCATCCGGGACGCTGTGGCCTCGGTCATCGCGGTGTGCACGAAGCCCGGCGCGACCGCGTTCACGTTGATGTTGAACGGGCCCAGTTCCTGCGCCATGGTCGCGGTCAGGCCCTGCACTCCGGCCTTGGCGGCGGAGTAGTTGGACTGACCGCGGTTACCCAGCGCGGAGATGCTGGACAGGCTGACCACCTTGCCGTACTTGGCGGGCACCATGTGCCGCTGCGCGGCCTGGGTCATCAGGAACGCGCCCTTGAGGCTGACGTCGACGCAGAGGTCCCAGTCCTCCTCGGTCATCTTGAACAGCATGTTGTCCCGGGTGATGCCGGCGTTGTTGACCAGGATGTCGACCTGGCCCCACTCGGTGACCACGCGGGAGATGGCGGCAGCGGCGGAGTCGGCCTTGCTGACGTCGGCGCCCACCGCAATGGCGATGCCACCGGCGGCCTCGATGGCCACCACGGTGTCCTTGCCCCGCTCCTCGCTGAGGTCGACCACGGCGACCTTCGCACCCTCGGACGCGAACCGAAGCGCGGTCGCCGCGCCAATGCCCTGCGCCGCCCCGGTGACCACCGCGACCCTGCCGGCGAACCTGCTCACCCGTGCCCCCCACTGTTGTATGGAGTCGATCGGCGCCCGGACGGGTCGCCGTTGCAGGATGATACTGGCCGGTAGCTAACTCGTGAGTAGCAGGTCCGGCAGCAGCGTTGCGGCTCCGTTACCCCGGGCCCGGGATGTCCACCAGCGTGGCCAGTGTGGCCTTGTGCCGGTCGGCACTGCCCAGGGCAATGGCGTCCGCCGCGGCGCGCTTGAGGTACAGATGCGCCGGGTGCTCCCAGGTGAAGCCGATGCCGCCGTGCAACTGCACGCCCTCCTCCGCGGTGCGCAGCGCCGCCGGTCCGCAGTGCGCCTTGGCCAGCGCAATCGCCACCGACAGGTCGTCGGCGTCGGTGGCCGCGCACACCGCGGCGTACCGGGCCACCGCCCGGGCCTGGGTGAGGGCCACCCACAGATCCGCGCAGCGGTGCTTGAGTACCTGATAGGAACCGATGATCCGACCGAACTGGCGACGCTCCTTGAGGTAGGCGACGGTCATCTCCAGCACCCGGTCGGCGATGCCCACCTGTTCGGCGGCGAGCAGCATCGCGCCGATGCGCAGCGCGTGGTCCACCGCCGCGCAGGCCGCCTGCCCGCGAGCCACCACCCGACCGCCGCCACTGGCATCGATGTCGATGTCGGCCAACGGGCGCGTCATGTCCAACGAGATCACCGGTGTGATCGTCGCCGTGCTCGCCTCGACCGCGATCAACTCCGCCGAGGCCCCGGTGCCGGCCGGCACCAACAACACGTCGGCGGTGCGCGCGTCGGCCACGCTGGTGGTGCCGACCGACGCCGAGCCGGGCATCGTGCTGAAGGACACGGCCAGAGTTGCGGTGCGCTCCCCCGCGGCCAGCTCCGGCAGCAGGTCCTCATCGCCGACGGCGAGCAACGCAGCCACCGCCATGCTGTGCCCGAGGTAGGGCACCGGGGCTAACGCCCGTCCGAGTTCCTCCCCAACAACCGCCGCCTCGCGCCAGGATGCCCCCGCGCCACCGAGTTTCTCCGGCACCGCCAACCCGGTGATGCCGACCTCGATCAGCGCGGCCCACAGCGCGCGGTCCACGGGTTCGTCGCTCTCCGTACGGCGCAGCACCTCGGCGGGCGATGCGCGCTTCTCCAACAGCGTGCGCACGGTGGACCGTAGGTCCGCCTCGACCTCGGACTCCAACAGGTCCGGCATCACCGGGTCGACCACACTCATCGACCCACCTCGTTCCTCGGTGCGCCGATGAGGCACGCCGCACTGTGCTCATTTATGAGCTCGCTTCGCTCGCTCATCGCGGCAGGTCCTTCCACGCGATGTCCTTGTCCACCCGGACCTCCGGCGGTAGCCCGAGCACCCGCTCGGCGATGATGTTGCGCAGGATCTCCGAGGTGCCGCCCTCGATGGAGTTGCCCCGGGAACGCAGGTACCGACGGTTGGCCGCGGGCACGGTGCCCTCCGGCGCGCGTTCCGGACGCCAGTCGGCGTAGCGCAGTCCCTCCGCGCCGAGCAGCTCGGTCTCCACCGCGGTGATGCGCTGGTTGAGTTCGGAGAAGGACAGCTTGGCCGCCGAGCCCTCGGGCCCGGGCCGGCCGGCGGCCTGCGCCTGGCGCCGCCGCACCCCGGCTACCCGGGACGCCTCGGCCTGCACCCACAGCTCCAACACGCGCTCGTGCAACCCCGCGGTGCGCAGCTCCGGTCGGCTCCGCCAGGTGTTCATCAGCGGGGCGACCATGGCGTTGCGCGGGCTGTGCCCGCCGCCGATGGTCGTGCGCTCGCTCATCAGCGTGGTCATGGCCACCGCCCAGCCCTCGCCCACCGCCCCGAGCCGATCGGCGTCCGGGATGCGAACGTCGGTGAGGAACACCTCGTTGAACTCCGATTCGCCGGTGATCTGCCGCAGCGGACGCACCTCCACGCCGGGGGCCTTCATGTCCAACACGAAATAGGTGAGGCCCTCGTGCTTGGGCACGTTCGGGTCGGTCCGGGTGACCAGAATCGCCCGCCGCGCGAACTGTGCCAGCGAGGTCCACACCTTCTGCCCGTTGACCACCCAGTCGTCGCCGTCCCGCACGGCGCGGGTAGCAAGTGACGCCAGGTCAGATCCCGCGCCGGGTTCACTGAACAGCTGGCACCAGATCTCCTCGCCGGTCCACAACGGACGTAACAAGCGCTGCTGCTGCTTCGACGTGCCGTGGCGCAGGATCGCCGGGGAGGCCATGCCCAACCCGATGATGCCGAGCGCGGGCCGGTTGTTCGGGGCACCCGCGGCGGCGAATGCCGCGTCGACCGCGGCTTGTTCGGCGGGCGAGGCGCCGAGCCCGCCCAACCCCTGCGGCCAGTCGATGCGGGCCAGGCCGGCGTCGAACCGCGCGCGCAGAAATTCCCACCGGTCCGTGGCCGCCGGGTCGTGCGCGGCCAGGAATTCCGTCACGCGCCGCATCAGGTCACTCATTCGCCTGCCTCCATGCCGGGAATTGCCACAGCATGCCTGCCCGTACCATCGCCGCTCGTGGCGGGGATCCGGTTCGACGAGGCCAGCGCGGTGCACCGCACCGTCCCCGGCACCTACCGGGCCGACCTCGACGGCGAGTGGGGGTTCGCCGGCAACGTCAACGGCGGCTACCTGCTGGCCATCCTGGCCCGCGCGGCTCTGGATTCCACCGGCGCCGCCTTCCCGCACGCCATCTCCGCGTCGTTTCTGCGCCCGGCCGAACACGGACCGATCGAGGTCGAGGTGATCCCGGTGCGCGCCGGACGCACCGCCACCCATGTGGTGGCGGTGTTGTCGCAGAAGTCCGGGCCCGCGGTGCACGCGACCCTGGTGTTGGGCGCAGCACCGCAGGGACCGGTGGAGAATCCGGCCACGCCGCCCGCCCTGCCCGCCGAGGAGGAGTGCGCGCCGCTGACCGGCCGCCCGGAGGTCCAGGGCTTCCTGGAGCGGGTGCAGATCAGCTACGCACCCGGTTTCGGTCCGCATGACCCCGGCAACTCACCGGTGGTGCGTGGCTGGGTGCGGCTTCGGTCCGGGGAACCGGTGGACGCGCTGGTCGGTTTGTTGGCCACGGACCTGTTGGTGCCCACCGTTGCCCGAATCGGTTATCGCAGTTGGGCACCGACCGTGCAGATGACGGTTCAACTGCATCGGGCGCCGGTGGCCGGGCCGCTGGCCGTGGAGGCCGAGGCCGGTGAGCTACGCGACGGCTGGTTTGACGAGGAGGCCCGGGTGTTCGACGCCGCCGGTCAGCTGATCGCCCGCGGCAGCCAGTTGGCCCGCCTGCCCCGGTAGTCCCGGAATCACCGCGCGGTCGGGGCGGAGCTTGCCGACGTCGGCTTCTTCGGGGTCTTCTTGGTCGCGGTCTGCGGCTGGGTGTCGGTCGCGGCCGGTGGTGTCCCGGCCGCGGTGATGGAAGGCTGCGGCGTTTCTTTCGGCGGGCAGGTGCCGAGGCCGAGCAGGCCGCATCCCTGCGTCCCACCGCCGTTGTCGGGGGGCGTCAGGATTGGCGGGGTCCCGGTGCCGGTCGTCGGCTTGGGGGTCGCCACCGATGTCGGCTGCGGTGCCTTGGTGGCGATCGGGGTCGGCGGGGGCGGCTCCACCGGAACCTCGCCCGGGGTACTGACCAGATTCTGCGGCGGAATGTACGCGCGCGGCTGCACCTCGCCGGGTTGGATCCCGCCCTTACCGAGGTTGTGCACCTTCATCGTGGTCTTGCCGTAGATCGTGTTGGTGCGTTCACTGGCGGGCTGGATCGTGTCCACCAGGAACGTCCCGGCCACGATCACCCCGATCAAGCCGAGGACCAGCGCGGTTTCCCCCGTGAGCAGACCCCAGCGACGTTCGGCGGGCGCGACGACAGGCTCCATCGGCGCCACCACAGGTGGCACCGGCGGCTCGATACGACCGTGTCGCGGCACCGCGTCGATCCTCCAGCTGGCAGGTTCAAGATCCGAGTGTGCCGCATCCAGTACAGGCAGTTCGAAGAATTGACCCGACCGCCACCCGGGCGAGTCCGGAATGTGGTGCATTACCGAACAAATTTCGCATACGCCGCATGCGAATCCGGATCAGGCCATGCCCTGCAACCGTCGGGCCACCCGGGCATGCCCGGTCAGGGCATCGGGCAAGCCGGGGTCGGTGGGTCGCCCGTCGCGCACCAGCACCCGCCCGGCGACCACGGTGTGCCGCGCCAGGGACGGTCCGCAGCGCAGCCAGGCCTCCACCGGGTCGCTGTGCGCGCCGGCGAAGAGCGGGCCCGTCTGGTCCCAGACCACCAGGTCGCCGGCCGAACCCGGCGACAGCTCCCCCAACACCCCGGCTCGCCCCAGGCACGCCGCCCCGCCGCGGGTTGCCATGTCCAACACGTCGCGGGCGCTCATCCCGGTGGGTCCACCACGTTGCCGGCCGAGCAACATCGCGGTGCGCGCCTCCAACCACAGCGACGACGCGTCGTTGGATGACGATCCGTCACATCCCAGTCCCACCGGAGATCCGGCGGCGCGCAGATCGCGCGCCGGACAGATTCCCCCGCCACCCAGGATCATGTTCGAGCTCGGGCAGTGCGCCACACCCACCCCGGCAGCACCCAGCCGGTGTACCTCCACCCCGGACGGGTGCACGCAGTGTGCCACCCAGCTACGCGGGCCGGCCCAGCCCAGATCCTCGAAATGTTCCACCGGGCTACGGCCGAACCGGGCCCGGCAGTACGCGTCGTCGTCGGGGTCCTCGGCCAGGTGCGTGTGCAGCCGGACGTCCAACCGCTCGGCCAGTTCGGCGGTGGCGCGCATCAGCTCCGGGTGCACGTTGAACGGGGCGCACGGCGCCAATGCCATCTGCACCATCGCGTGCGGGTCCGGATCGTGATGGCGGCGCACCAGCCGCTCGCTGTCGGCCAGCACCTCCTCGTCGTCCTGCACCAGCTCCGGTGGCGCCAGCCCGTCCTCGGCGGTGGACAGGGTCATCGAGCCCCGGGTGGCGTGCAGTCGCACCCCCGTCGCCCGGGCTGCTTCCACCTGTGCGGTCCACAGATCGCCCGCACCCCGCGGCGCGATGTACAGGTGGTCACTGGTGGTGGTCACTCCGCCCATGGCGAGTTCCACCAGGCCGACTCGGGTGGCCAAATAGGACGCCTCGGTGTCGATGCCCGCCCACAACGGGTACAGCCGTTGCAACCAGCCGAACAGGGTGCGGTTCAGCGCGGGTGCGAATGCCCGAGTGAGGTTCTGGAACAGATGGTGATGGGTGTTCACCAACCCGGGCGTGACCAAACAACCGTCGGCATCGATGACTTCCGCGGCGTTCGGCAACGGGTCCCCCGCCCCGCCCAGCGCGGCCACCCGACCGTCGCGGATCGCCACCCAGCCATCGGAAAACTCCTGTCCGGCAGCGTCGCAGGTGGCCAACAGCGCGGCCCGGTGCACCAGCAGATCCACGCGCCGACGCTAGTGGGCGGAGCCTCCCGAACGGCCCGCAAGGTGCCAGACGATCTTGACCCAATTCGGTACGAAGCCGTACTCGTCCCAAACGGGATGACTCTTAGTGTTGCCATTGTCGCGTTGGGTGATTTGGCACCGAATGCGCTGCACCACTGAACATCTGGCTGGGGGAACCGCACAAGTGAACAACCCGGGGTGGGGGAAATGAACCGCAAGACTGTCGTGATCAACACGAGCCTGGCGCTGGTGCTGCTTGCCGCCGCTGTAGGGGCTGTTATGCAGATCGACAACCCATCGGCACCGAAGCCGGTTGAGCAGACCGCTGTGGTCACTCAGGGACCGGTGTCGACCACGGTGACCACCACCGGCAACATGGACACGCCGCACACGGTGGGTCTGCCGTTCTCCGGTCAACCGGGCATCGTCAAGGCGCTCTACACCAAGATCGGCGACGAGGTGAAGGGCGGCGACAAGCTCGCCGCCGTGGACGATCGCGCCGCCAACGCCCAGTACCAGCACGCACTGGCCCAGCTGCAGCAGGCGCAGGGTCAGCTCGTGACTGCCCAGAGCCCGGAATCCGGCGCGGACTTCGAGCTCGACCAGGCGAACATCGGCGCCTCCATCCAGGACCTGGCGAACGCCCAGCAGGCCGTGCAGCACGCCCGCCAGACACTGGCCCAGGACACGGTCGAGCAGAACCGCTTGGTGCGCGCCGCGGAACGCAACGTCACCCGTACCGCGACCGCGAGTGCCTCGCGGGCGCGGGAAGCCGTCACCTCGACCACCGACCAGCCGGCGCCCACTACGACGCACAGCAACAGCCTCACCCGCAACCGGTCGCGTGCGCGGCAGATCGAGGCCACGTCGTCGACCAGTGCGGTCGCTCAGGCAACCACGACGCGAAACTCCACGTTGCTGACCGACACGCAGGCCGTCAAGCGGCTGAAGAACGAGGCCACGCTGGCCGCGCGCAACCTCTCGGTGGCGCGCGCCCAGGCGGCGGCGAACGCCGAGGGCAAGCCCGGCGAGGTCGAGACGGCCAGGGGGCAGGTTGCCGATGCGTTGGCGACCGTGAAGGACGCAAAGGACTCGTTGGCCGACACCGTGCTGCGCGCGCCGTTCGCGGGCAAGGTCGTGGACATCGCCGGTGGCGTCGGGGAAACCCCGGTCGGTGCCGTGCGTGGTACCGCCGCGGCCTCGGCCTCGCCCAACGGCCCCGGCGCGGTGGAGAACCGCAAGCCGGCCACCCAGTCCGGCTTCATCATCCTGGCCGACCTGACCCACAAGTACGTCACCGCGCAGGTCGACGAGGCCGACGTGGGCAAGATCCAGCCGGGGCAGCCCGCGAACGTCACGTTCCCGGCCACCGGCGCCAAGGTCAACGGCACCGTGGAGAAGGTCTACGAGCAGGAAATCGTGATCAACAACGTCGTCGAGTACAACGTCGACATCCTGCTCAACGACGTCGGCCCGACGATCAAGCTCGGTCAATCCGCCACGGTTCAGATCGTCACAGCGGCCCAGCAGAACGTACTGTCGGTACCTAACCAGGCGATTATTCACGCCGGGGATCAGAGCATTCTGCAGGTGCGACGTGGGACGCAGCTCATGAAGATTCCGGTCAAGGTCGGGCTGGTCGGCGACACCAGTACCGAGGTCTCCTCTCCGCTGCTCAAGGCCGGCGACGTGGTTGTGCTGCCGTCCGCGGGTGGCGGCGGCGGTGGCGGCGGCGGCAAGCGCGGCGGCAGCAGCGGGAAGATCGGCTTGAAGTGACCTCAAACGCCCGACGCCCGGCCATCGCCCTCGAACGCATCCGTAAGACCTACGGCGAGGGCGAGACCGCCGTGCACGCGATTGCCTACGTGGACCTGACCGTGCACGTCGGGGAGTACGTGGCGATCATGGGCGCGTCCGGGTCGGGCAAGTCCACGCTGATGAACATCGTCGGCTGCCTGGACGCACCGACGGCGGGGCGCTATCTACTCGACGGCATGGACGTGCGCCGGCTGGACGACTACCAGCTGTCCACGGTGCGCAACCGCAAGATCGGTTTCATCTTCCAGAGCTTCAATCTGATTCCACGTACCACTGCGTTGAGCAACGTCGAACTGCCGTTGGTCTACGCGGGCCTGGACCGCCGAACGCGGCGCCGGCGGGCATTGGAGGCACTCGACCGGGTCGGGCTGAGTGACCGTCATCATCACCTGCCCTCGGAACTGTCGGGTGGTCAGCAACAGCGTGTCGCGGTGGCCCGGGCCATCGTCACCGACCCGGTGCTGCTGCTCGCCGACGAACCGACCGGCGCGTTGGACTCGCACAGCACCGCGGAAGTGCTCGACCTCTTCGACGAGTTGTCCTTCGCCGGACGCACCATCATGGTGATCACGCACGAGGCCGACGTCGGCGCCCGCGCCCAGCGGGTGACCCGGATGCGGGACGGCCGGATCATTTCCGATCTGCCGAATCCGCCCAGGGCCGTAGCGGGTGTCTCATGAGGTTCGCCGAGAGCATTCGCTTTGCCCTGCACGGGATCGTGGCGAACAAGATGCGCTCCTTGCTCACCATGCTCGGCATTTTGATCGGCGTGGCATCAGTGATCACGCTCGTCGCGGTGGGCACCGGATCCTCCCGCGACGTGCAGACGTCGATCAGTCGACTCGGCTCGAACACGCTGTTCGTTTTGCCGCTGCAGGAGGGTGGCGGCGGTAGCGGCCGCGGCATCGCGGCGCAGGTGCGCCGACTGCTCGGCATCAAGGCCCCGCCGGTGAACGGCACCCAGGTCCGCAGCGCGGAATTGACCTTCGAGGATGCGGAGTCGTTGAAGGATCCGATCAACGCGCCGCACGTGAAGAACGTCGCGCCGGGTGTGCTCATGCAGCGGGTGGAGGCCACGCACGGCACCTCCTCGCACACCGTGAACCTGCTGATCGGCACCAAGCCGGTGTTCCTCGGCATCGACAACTCCACCATCACCTGCGGCCCGGGCTTCACCGACGAGGACTACGACGCGCACAAGCACCTGGCACTACTGGGCACCTCGGTGGCACAGGACCTGGCCAGTGGCGACGTGTGCGCCCTGAACGGCGAGCAGATCCGGATCAACGGCCAGGCGTTCATCGTGGCCGGCATTCTCAACTCCAAGGGCTACAGCGGTCAGCAGGACCTGGACGACCGCATCCTCGCCCCCGGTACCGCGGTGCAGGACGCGCTGTACGGCTACAACCCGCCGGGCGCCGGACCGATCAGCGGTATCGCGGTGGAGGCCACCTCCGGGGCGGACACCAAGGCCGCGCAGTCCGAGGTCACCGCGATCATGATGGCGCGTCACCACGTGAACCTGCTCAGCGCCGACTTCATCGTGTTCAACTCCTCCGCTGTGCTCGACGTGTCCGGATCCGCGAACCACACGCTGACCATCCTGCTCGCGGCCGTCGCCGGCATCTCGCTGCTCGTCGGCGGCATCGGCGTCATGAACATCATGTTGGTCTCGGTCACCGAGCGAACCCGCGAGATCGGCATTCGTAAAGCCATCGGCGCCGGACGCATGGACATCATCGGGCAGTTCCTCGGCGAGGCCGTGATCCTGAGCATGGTCGGCGGGGTGCTCGGTGTGCTCTGCGGATTCGCGGCCGCCCATTTCAAGATCGCCGGCGTGGAGCCGGTGGTCGCGCCGTACTCGGTCTACCTGGCCCTGGCCGTGTCGCTGTTCACCGGCCTGTTCTTCGGTCTGTACCCCGCCAGCCGCGCCGCGGACCTGCGGCCCATCGACGCGCTGCGCTACGAGTGAGGGAGTGGAGTCGGTGAACGATCAGCCCGAGGCCGAGAACAGCGGGGTCGAGCCGCGTCCCGGGGCGGAGCAGCCCGCGGCGGAGGTCCCGCCAATGGACGCCCCCATGGAGCACCCGCCGACGGAGCTCCCGCCGATGGAACACCCGTCGGCGGCGTACCCGTCGACGGAGTATCCGCCGATGGAGCCGCCCGCTGCCCCGAGCTACCCCAACTACATCAACCCGGACGCGGGCATGTTGCCGCCGGACGAGGATCCCGACGACATCCCGCTGCCCAAGGGCCGCTCGCCGGCCTCCACCCGTTACCTCGGGGTCGCCGTGCTGCTCGCGATGGCCTTCGGCGGTGGGGTGGTCGCGCAGAAGCATCATGACAAGGGCTACACGCCCCCGGTCAGCGGAGCGCAGGCGGCGTTGGCCGCGGGCCTGCAGGGTGGCGCCGGCGGTGCCCCCGGTGCTCCGGCCGGCGGGGCCGGGGGCGGCGCGCCCGGCACGGTCACCTTCACGCCGAAGGTGATCGGCACCATCACCGACGTCAGCGGCACCGACATAACGGTGATGGGACCGGACGGGGTCAAGCACCTGGTGCACACCAACGCACAGACCGACGTGCTGCGCAAGGGCGCGGTCAGTGATCTCAAGCCGGGCACCGTGACAGCCGTCGACGGAGACCCCGACGACGCCGGGGTGGTCACCGCCAAGGGAATCATCGCCCAATGACCACCCCCCACCGACCCCAACGGGGTCCCGACGGAGGAGCACCAATGCGTGTCCTCGTGGCCCAGCACGACCGGGTCCTCGCCGCCCGCCTGCGGCGTGGGCTGGCCGAGCACGGCGCGTCTGTCGACATCGCGCACAACACCGCCTCGGTGGTGGCCAACGCGCGGGCCCACGCCTACGACGTGATCGTGCTGGACCAGGAACTGCAGGAGGTGCCCGGCGCCCCGATGTGCCCGCGGCTGCGGGCGGCGGTGAGCGGCACCCCGGTGCTGATGTTGGTCGGCTCGAGTGCGGACCGACCGGTTCGGGCGGGCTCCGGGGTGCAGGAGCACCTGCGCAAGCCGGTGGACGTGCCCGACCTGGTCGCCCGGGTACGTGCCATGGCGCGCCGCCACGACACCTCGACGGCCACGCTGCGTCGCTCCGCCGCCCACGCGCCGGACCGGGTGGAAACCCCGGCCCCGCCGACCACCGCGGTGCTCATCGCGGAGAACCTGGCCATGTACGCCCAGGCGTTGACCGCCGTGCTGTCCACCGAGCCGGACCTGCGGGTGATCTCCACCGACGTCTCCGAGCCGGAGATCCTGGCCGCGGTGCGCCGCGGCGCCGTCGAGGTGCTGGTGGTGGACATCGACGGCGGCGCGCTGGACGCGGTCGCGCTGTGCCGGCGGCTGCGTCAGGAAGTCGCCACCTGCAAGGTGATCGTGCTCACCGCGAACCTGATGCCCGCCGCGACCTGCCGCACCTGGGAGGCCCAGGCGCACGGCCTGGTCAACAAGAATTCGCAGCTGCCGGTGCTGATCGAGGCGATCCGCCGGGTCGCCCGCGGGGAACGGGTGGTCGACCCGAAGCTGGCCTCGGCCGCCCGGGAGGCGGACAACGGCGGTCTGACGCGGCGTGAGTTGGAAGTGTTGCGCCACGCCGCCGCCGGGGAATCGGTGCGGGAGATCGCGGCCCGGTTGTCCCTGTCCAGCGGGACGGTGCGCAACTACCTGTCGCGGATCATGGACAAACTCGGCGCCCGCAACCGCATCGACGCCATCCGCATCGTGCGGGATTCAGGCCTGTTGTAGCCCCACGGGGCGCGGCGGTAGCGGCGTCGACCTGTGGCCCGCAGCACCGGGACCACAGGTCGGCGTCCGGCTCAGAACAGGCTGCAGACCGCGTGGAGCACGGTACCCAGGATATTCCCAACACCGAACAGGATCGCGCCCAGCCCGAAGAACAGGCCGTTGTACTTCGCGCTGCTGTCCAGGTCCTTGGTGAACTTCATATCCGCTCCTTGATTGGTTGGATCCACCTTTCGTCGGGGCAGGCCCGTCCGACATTTCGACTCGGCCGGCGGCGGGCCCGGTGGGTCCCGACGTCGCGGACCC
Source organism: Sporichthyaceae bacterium (assembly GCA_036493475.1). Taxonomy (NCBI): domain Bacteria; kingdom Bacillati; phylum Actinomycetota; class Actinomycetes; order Sporichthyales; family Sporichthyaceae; species Sporichthyaceae bacterium. The sequence goes on from DASXPS010000118.1 coordinate 44,385, forward strand.
TACCTGAACCTTGGCGTTATGCAAGGAACTCCTTCGCGTTTCCCGGGAACAGGACGTTAACCTGAGGCGGAGCGGAGCCTCGAGCGTCGCGGTGTTTCATCCCGAGATGCCAACGCGCCCCCGCCGGTGAGCGAGGGCGCGTCGGTCAGGCAAGCGCAGAGCGCCTCCTGGGTCGAGAGAGCAAAACGTTAGCCGCCCAGACCGAGCAGTCCGCCGAGCAGGCCGTTCGAGAACAAATCCACCGCGAGACCCTTGATCTGCAGGGCAAGTGCAAGACCGTCAAGACCGATATGCAACATGATGAACTCCGTTTATGTCCGAACCGCTCAGGAACTGAGGATGCGTCGGGCTTACCGCGTTTCCTGTTCCTTGCGGAGCCGCCTGTGTGCTACCTGACACGAGAAGAATTGCGTTCGTGACAATGCGGCCAACAGTGTCAAGTGTCATCGTTTGAAGAAATCGCCAAGCTTTCACCCTGTGTCATCAAACAACTGCAGACAGTGATATCTACGCGGGACTGTCGACCGGGGTCAACGCGCCGGCGGGTCGCGTCGACTCTTACGTCAATCCCCCACAAACCCAGCGGTGCCCAATTCAAGGGCCGCTGCAGCGTGGTTCTCGCGATCTAACCCACGTTAACCATTACCTCGGAAATCCTGCCCCCAGCGGCTTACCGACGGGGATGTCAATTCGCTCGGGAGGGTGGTTGGGCGCAACGAGATTGCGGATTCCCGAAAGAGGCTCAGGATTCTGCCGATCTACGGCACCGCTCCGCGACGCAACTGATCCCAGCGCGAAATAACCCGTGCGTGATCCCGCCATTATCTATCTCGTGACGTGCTTTATATTTCCATGACGTTCATCGCGGAGAGATCATTCCGTCGCGAGTCGTTCATGATCGCCCGCGACGAGCAGTTGGGTTTACGCGGAGTTTACGTCCCGCGACGTACGGTGAAGGCGCGGTTCACCGGTCAGGCGTTCCCAGAGTGCGCGCCATACCACGCTCTACCGCCAAGATCAAATACGGGCGTAGCTCGGCAGCGGAAATAATCGTGTGCACCGAGCCGACCTTTTGGGCGCGTCGGATGTCGTGAATGGCCTCGAACTCCGCGGCCACCTCGCCCATCTTTTCCGCCCGCACCACGGTGCGCAGGTCGCCCAGCTCCACCCGCAGCTGAGCGGCTACCGAACCCTCGGCCTCGGCCACCGCGGCCTCCAAAGCCTTGATCCGCGGGTCGTCGTTGATGCGGTTACGGACCTCACCGGTGAACACCACCGCCGCGGCCGGAGCGCCACCCAGCACCGAGGCATACGAACCCTCGACCGCCACGACCTCCATGTTGTCGTTGAGCGTGCCGGAGAACACCACGAACGCACCACCGTGGTAGCGGGAGATCACCGTGAACACAATCGGGCCGTCGAAGTTGACGATGGCCCGGCCGATCTCCGCGCCGTACTCCAACTGGACGTTGCGCAACGACTCCGGTGAACCGTCGAAGCCGGACAGATTCGCCAGCACCACCAACGGACGCACACCGGAGGCGGCGTTGATGGCCCGCGCCGTTTTCTTCGACGAGGCAGGGAAAAGCGTGCCGCCGGTCCAGATGTCCGGGCCGTCCTTGGGCAGTCGACCCCGGCGCGGCACCGGCTTGGATTCGATGCCGATCACGGTGACCGGGTGGCCGCCGAGGTGCGCGTCGAAGACCACCGAGGTGTCCGCGTCGGCCATACCGGCCCATCGCTCCAGCACCGAATGGTCGATGTCCACCACTGCGCGCATCACGGTTCGAATATCGAATGGCTTCTTACGATCCCCATTGCGTTCGGCCGAGAAGATGTCCCCGACCGTGGTGAAGTCACTGCCGGGATGCACATGCGGGTACTCGCGCACGTCGCGCTCGCGCGGGTCCTCGGTGATCGCCTGACGGGGGAACCGCTCGCCGGGCGCCACGTAGCAGTGCGCGTAGTGCGCGAACAGGATCTCTACGGCCGCGGTCATGTTCGGCGCCCAGTACTGCGCCTGCCCGTTGGGGCCCATCACCCGGTCGTAACCACCGATGCCGAAGTTGTCTTCGGCGGACACGCCGCCGGAGTAGTCCAGGGACTGCTTGCCGGTAAGCACCATCGCCGAATCCGGCGTCATCACCAGGATGCCCTTGGTGTGCATCAGCATGGTGGCCTCGGCGTTCCAGTAGGGCTGGGCGCCGACGTTGATCCCCGCGACGATCACGTTGATCTCGCCGCCGGCCTGGGTGAACTCGATGATCCGGCGCAACGCGCGGGCGATCCAGTCCATGTTCTCGGTGCCGGAGTCCATCGAGATGCGGGCGCCCGAGGACAGCGTCAACCACTCGACCGGGTAGCCCTTCTCCTCGGCCAGGTCCAGCGCCGCGCACACCCGGGCGCACTCGGCCTCGGCGATCGACCCGAGCGAGCGGGTCGGGTCACCGAGCAGCGCCACCCGGGTCATGCCCTCCGGGTACCGGTCGGTCGGTGTGGTGACCAGACCCATCACCACTCCGGCCTTGTTCTTGCCCGGCGGCCGGTGCACCCTCGTCGGCACGCCGTTCTCGTCGAGATCCAACTCGAGAAATGTGCCGCTCGCACCGGCCAACAAGCCGACGATCTCGTAAGGGTAAATCGCACCCCTGGCGCGGGACTGACGGACCCTCTGGGTGTACTCGTCCAGCGGCGGCAGCGGGTCGGTGGGCCGCTCGGTCAGCGAGATCTGCACCCCGGCACCATGCTTGTAGGAGATCAGTACGGCGACCTCGCGGGCCTCGTCCTCATCTGACTCCTGCAGGCGCCCGTGGACCATGACCTCCTCCAGGCCCGCGCCGGCGGTCATCGGCACCAGGTTGCGGACCACGTGATGCAACTCGTCCAGCGGCACCTTCGCGGTCGGCGACACGCTCATCACGATGCGGTTGTTCTCCGTGCGGCGCTTGGCCGGTCGACGTGCGTAGACCTGCCGGATGCCCTCCACACAACCGGCCAGCACCCGCTCCACGGTGGGCACCGCCAGCACCCGCCCGGCCGCGTCGCGCAGCGGATGCACATCGCGAATCTCCCCGAGCGCAATGAACCGTTCGTCGTCCGGGTTCTCCTTGCCCACCGCCCGATACAGGTAGATGCCCTCGTCCGCGGGCAACCGGGTGAGGTCGAAGTTCACCAGGCGCTTGAAGTCCAGGCGTTGCGCGACCAACGGGTGCAGACCGCGGATCAGCCGGTCCTCCTCCAGGCTTCCATCCACAGCGGGACGGAACGTGAAGTAGTGCGCCCGGGCGGCGATCTCGCCCGCGATGCCCACGGTGACCCGACGCAGGGTGTCCGGCAGCGAGAGCTGAGACACCGCGGCCCGCAGCGCCTCGGAGATGGCGTCGTGATCGGCGGGCGCGTCCGCCCACGACAGGAAAATGTCGACCACCAGCGTGCGCGGCTCCCACGCGTCGGTACCCGCGGCCACCACGTCCAGCGCGGAGGACAACGCCTCCAACTCGCGGTAGTCCCCCACCGTGGTGATCAGGTGCAGTCGGTTGCCCTGCAGGTCGAATTCGGCGGTCACGAAGTGCCGGTTGGCGTGCTGGAAAAGCCGCACCTCTTCCAGTTCCCGGGTGCGGTAGTAACGCCGCGTCAGCACCTCCAGCAGCGGGCCCAGGTCGGCAGTGCCGGTGCCGATCCACTCGCTCATCAGGCCGATGATCGGCTCCGGGGAGACCACCATGGCCTCGATGCGCTCGGCCCGATCCGGAGTGTCGGGGTTGAGCACCAGGAAGCCCAACTGGGTGCGCACCTCGGAAATGATCTTCGCGCGCAGCGCCAGGCTCTGCGGCTGGTCGAAGTAGCGGTACCGCACGCTGCGGGCCAGGTCGCAGATCAGCGGGTAGCGGATCTGGGTGGCCACCACCACCCGTTCCAGCACCTCGGCCAATTCGTCGTGGGCCGCGGTGACGTCGGCGACGTCCATCCAACGCTCGAGCAGTGCATTGATCACCGGGATTTGCGGATCGCTGCGTTCCAGGGCCAGGTACACCCGGTAGACGGCGTCCTTCAATGCGCCGGTGGGCTCCAGGTCGGTGATCCCGTAGTGGGTCAGCGCCCGGATGAGTCGATTACGGAAGGACTCCGGTAGGCCCTCGCGCTCCAGGTCGAAGGAACGCAGGTAGGTGTGCAGGTGCTCGCGGGGGCTGTGCACCCGGGTCTCGGAGTTCTCCTCCTCGCCGCTGGGGCGGTTGCGGGACAGCTCACAGATGTCGGCGAACACGCGCAGCAGGTTCAACTCGGCGGACACCAACTCGCGGTCATCGGCCGGAAGTTGCTTGCGGATCGCGGAGTAGTCCGCGACCAGCTTGCGTCCCTCCAGGGCGTTGACGTCGTAACCGGTGAGCAGGGCGCCCAACCCGCGCAGTACCTCCAGCGCACGGGTGCGCGGGTCGGCGGCGGCCTCGCCGTCCGCGGAGAACACGACGGTCGGCGCGTCGGACGGTCCGGTCTCCGCGGTGTCCGGGTCCAACCGCACCAGCGGGGCCCCGGCCGGCACCTGGGAGTTGACCGTGGCGAAAACCTCGCGCACCCGCCCGGCCACCGGCGCGGTCACCGGGGTCTCCATCTTCATGGCCTCGAGCACGGCCACCGTGGCACCTGCCTCGACGGTGTCGCCCACCCGCACCGGCAGCGCCACGATAACCGCCGGCGCAGTGGACCGAATCACCCCGCCGGAGTCGCGGGCCACCCGATGGCTGACCCCGTCCACCTCGACCAGGTGGTCGGCCGGACCGGCGGCGAGAACCACCCGGTACACCTGGCCGCGAACGGTCATGCGGTAGGAGAAGCGGCCGATGCGGTCCACGCGGACGTCGGTCGCCACGTTGTTCACGTCGACCCGATACCGGTCCGGACCGAGCTGATGTACCGTCAGTTTGTAATTCTGTCCGTGATAGCGCACCTCCACGTCCCCGCCGATAGCATGGTCGGCCTGCGGCCGGCCGCCGCGCGCGGCGGCCAGGAAGGTCTCCCGTTCGGTGGCCTCGTCGTGCGCGTAGACGTCGATGGCCACCGCGTACAACGCGATGTCGGCGTGCGCGGGCAATGCGCCGCCGTCCAGCGGACCGGTGCGGTCCAACCAGGCGGTGTCCGCCGACCCGGTCAGCACCTCCTCGCGGCCGAGCAGGTTGAGCACGAAGGACTTGTTGGTGGTGCCGCCCTGAATCACCACGGTCGTGTCGCGTAGCGCGCGGCGCAGCCGCGCGATCGCCTCGGCACGGTCCTTCCCGGCTGCGATGATCTTGGCGACCATCGAGTCGAACTCCTGCGGGATCGTGTCGCCCTGCGCGATGCCGGAGTCCACCCGGATGCCCGGACCCTGCGGGAATTCCAGGAATTCGACCTTTCCCGGTGCGGGTGCGAATCCGTTGTCCGGGTCCTCGGCGTTGAGTCGGATCTCGATCGCGTGACCGATCTCCGGCGGACACTCGCCGGGCAGCGGCTCGCCCGCGGCGGTGAGGATCTGCAACTTGACCAGGTCAATGCCGGTGGCCGCCTCGGTGATCGGGTGCTCGACCTGCAGACGGGTGTTCACCTCGAGGAAGGCGAAGGCGTGGCGGGCCGGATCGTAGAGGTATTCCACGGTGCCCGCGCCGTGGTAGCCCACCTCGCGGATCAGGTCCATGGAGACCTGGCGCAAGTGCAGGGATTGCTCGGTGCTGAGCACCGGGGAGGCGGACTCCTCGATGATCTTCTGGTTGCGCCGTTGGATCGAGCAGTCCCGCACGCCGGGCGCCCACACATTGCCGTGCTTGTCGGCGATGATCTGCACCTCGACGTGCCGGCCGCCGGTGACCAGGGCCTCCAGGAACACCCCGTCGTCCCCGAAGTAGCGCGCGGCGTCGGCCCGGGTGCCCTCGAACGCGGCCTGCAGTTCCTCCGGGGCCATCACCTTGCGGATACCACGACCGCCACCGCCGGCCTTGGCCTTGATGATGAGCGGATAGCCGATGGCCGAGGCGTGCCGTTGCGCGTCGGCGTAGGACGCCACCCCGCCGGCCCCGCTCCAGGCGGCGACCGGGACACCGACCCGTTCGGCGACCAGCTTGGCCTCGATCTTGTCGCCGAGCAGCCGCATGGCGCTCGCGGACGGACCGAGAAACGCGATGCCGAGCCGGTCGCACACCTCCACGAAGGCGGGGTGCTCGGAGACGAAGCCCCAGCCCACCCACACCGCGTCGGCGCGGCCGGCAACCAGCGCCCGCTCCAGCTCGACATAGTCCAGGTAGGGCACCGAAGCGGTCTTGCTCGGGTTGAGCGCGACGGCCTCGTCGGCCTGACGCACGAACATCGCCGTGCGCTCGCCCTCGGTGTGCAGCGCCACCGTGCGGATGGACAGGTTTCGTTCCTCGTTGAGCTCCCGCACCGCCCGGATCAGGCGGACCGCCGCCTCACCCCGGTTGACGATGGCAATCCGCTCGAACACGAATGTCACTCCTTGCGCCGCCCGTCGAGCCCGCGGATCGCGCAGGGCTCCCATCCGACCCTAGGCGGCCCGGCAAGACCGGCGCAGTGTGGGCGAGGACAACAAACGGGCCCCGGCGTTGTGAAGCCGACAACTGGGGGCCGGCAGGGTGGGGCGGTGCGCAGCGTCCATGTGATCGGCATCGGCTCCGGGGACCCCGAGCAACTCACCCTGCAGGCGGTCCGGGTACTGGCCGATCTCGACGTGGTCCTGGTGGTGGACAAGGGCGAGGCCACCGGGGAACTGGTGGAGTTGCGCGAGTCGATCTGCCGCACCCACATCCGGCGGCCCTACCGACTGGTAGGTGTGCCCGAACAACGACGCGACCGCGCGGCGGCCGACTACCCGGGCGCGGTGAAGAATTGGTACGACCTGCGGGCGGCGGCCTTCGCCGAGGCGTTGAGCACGCAGGTCGGCCCGCAGGAACGGGTCGGCATCCTGGTCTGGGGTGACCCGGCGCTCTACGACAGCACGCTGCGGGTGCTGGACCGGGTCCGTGAGTTGGGCCGGGTGGAGTGCACGGTGGAGGTGGTGCCCGGCATCACCAGCCTGCAGACGTTGGCCGCCGCGCACCGAGTGACGTTCACCGGCGTGGGCGCTGCGGTGCACGTGATCCCCGGCCGTCGGTTGGCGGCCGGGCTGCCCGAGGGCCTGGACGATGTGCTGGTGATGCTGGACGGCGGGTGCGCGTTTACCCAGTTGCCGGACACCGACCTGGACATTTACTGGGGCGCCTATCTGGGCATGCCGGATCAACTGTTGGTGTCCGGGGACCTGCAGGAGTGCAAGGCGCAGATTCTGGCCGCCCGCGCAGCCGCCCGCGAGCGCAAGGGCTGGATCATGGACAGTTATCTGCTGCACCGCCGGCCGCAGGCCGGAGGATGACGCTCGAGGCACGCCGTCGCAGGAGGTCGCACACGTTGGACCCGACCGCGCCCGACGTGCTCGGTTTCTGGACCGAGCGGCACCTGTGCACGCTGACCACCATCGGTCCGGACGGCCGTCCGCACGTAGTGCCGGTCGGTGCCACCCTGGATGCCGCGGCCGGCCTGGTCCGGGTGATCACCTCGGGCACCTCTCTGAAGGCCCGTCAGATCGCTGCGGTGGGCGCGGCCGGGGCGCCGGTCGCGGTGTGCCAGGTGGACGGCCGCCGGTGGGCCACCGCCGAGGGCACGGCCACGGTGTCCGCCGACCCGACGGAGGTCGCCGAAGCGGAGCGTCGGTACGCCCTGCGCTACCGGCAGCCGCGGCCGAACCCGGAGCGGGTGGTGATCCTCATTCGGTTGGATCGCATGCTGGGCAACGCATGACGGCGGTCAGCGTGGTGGGCATCGGCGCGGACGGTTGGGAGGGCCTGTCCCCCGCCACCCGGGCGCTGGTCGGTTCGGCCGAGGTGTTGCTCGGTGCCGAACGTCACCTGGATTACCTGCCGTCGGGCCTGCCGGGCGAGCGCAGGTTCTGGCCGAGCCCCCTCACCCCGAATCTCCCCGACCTGTTTGCCGGGCTGGCAGGGCGGCGGGTATGCGTGGTGGCCAGCGGGGACCCCATGCACTACGGGATCGGCGCGACGCTGGTCCGCCTGCTCGGGCCGGACGCGGTGACGGTGATCCCGCAACCCTCGTCGATGTCGTTGGCGTGTGCCCGGCTGGGTTGGCCGGTCGAGGGCACCCGGATCCTCAGCGCGGTGGGGCGCCCGGTGGCCCGGCTGGTCGGCTGGCTGACGCCCGGTCAGCGGCTGCTACTGCTCAGCCCGGGCGCGGAAACCCCGGCCGCGGTGGCCGCCACCCTCGTCGCGGCCGGGTACGGCGCCAGCGCGTTGACGGTGCTGGAGCAGCTGGGCGGACCGGGTGAGCGGCGCACCGAACACCGGGCCGCCGACCTGGCCGGCGCGCCGGCGATGACACCGTTCGATCCCCTGAACATCGTCGCGATCTGCGCGGTGCCCGACCCCGGCACCCGGCCGTTGGGCCGCACGCCGGGCCTACCGGACGACGCCTTCGAACACGACGGGCAGATCACCAAGCGGGAGATCCGCGCGGTGAGTCTGGCCCGGCTGGCGCCCCGGCCGGGGGAACTGCTCTGGGATATCGGTGGCGGGTCCGGCAGCGTGAGCATCGAGTGGATGCGCGCCGCCCGGGGCGCCCGGGCGATCGCGGTGGAACGCCGCGCGGACCGGGCCGCGCGGATCGCGACCAACGCCCTCGCACTCGGGGTACCCGACCTGCAGGTGGTGCAGGGCGCGGCGCCGGCGGCGCTGGCCGGGTTGCCCGCGCCGGACGCGGTGTTCGTCGGCGGCGGCGGGTCGAACCCGGCCGTGCTGGACGTGTGTTGGGCGGCGCTGTCGCCCGGCGGCCGACTGGTGGCGAACGCGGTGACCCTGCAGACCGAGGCGGCGCTGGTGGCCCGGTGTGCGCAGCTGGGCGGCGATCTGGTGCGGCTGGAGATCTCCCACGCGGTGCCGCTGGGTCGGTTCACCGGGTGGCATGCCGCGCATCCGGTAACCCAGTGGACGGTGACCAAGTGACGGTGCACCGCGAGCGGAGCGAGCCGTGACCGTTCACTTCATCGGGGCCGGTCCGGGGGCGGCGGACCTGATAACGCTGCGCGGCCGCACTCTGATCAAGTCCTGCCCGGTGTGCGTGTACGCGGGCAGCCTGGTCTCGGCCGAACTCCTGGCCTGGTGCCCGCCGGGCGCCCGACTGGTGGACTCCTCGCGGCTGGACCTGGATGCGATCACCGAGGTGTTGGTGAACGCGCATCGCTCCGGGTCGGACGTGGCCCGGCTGCACTCCGGGGACCCGTCGGTGTTCTCCGCGATGGCCGAACAGATGCGCCGACTCCAGGCGGCGGGCGTGCCCTACGACGTGACCCCCGGAGTGCCCGCGTACGCCGCGGCGGCGGCCACCCTGGGGCGCGAACTGACCGTGCCCGGCGTCGGTCAGACCCTGGTGCTCAGCCGCATCTCCTCCTCGTCCACCCCGATGCCCGACGGCGAGGACCTGTCCTCGCTGGGCGCGTTGGGCGCCACCCTGGTGCTGCACCTCGCGGTGCAGCGCATCGAGGAGGTGGTGGCGGCGCTGCTGCCGCATTACGGTCCGACAACCCCGGTGGCAGTGGTGGCTCGGGCCAGCCGGCCCGACGAGGTGATCCTGCGCGGCACCCTCGCCGACATCGCCGAGCAGGTGCAGGCAGCCGCACTGGTGCGCAGCACAGTGATCATCGTGGGCAGCGTGCTGACAGCTGATCAGTTCTGCGACAGCCATCTGTACAGCCCGCAGCGTCCGCGATGACCCTGCTGATCCTCGGCGGTACCGGGGAGGCCCGGACGCTGGCCGCGGCCGTAATCATCGGCAGTAACCGACGGGTCGTCAGTTCGCTGGCGGGCCGCGTATCCGACCCGTTGCTGCCCGCGGGCGAGGTGCGGTTGGGCGGGTTCGGCGGACCGGACGGATTGGCGGCCTGGATGCGCGCCGAGAGCGTGACGGCGGTGGTGGACGCCACCCATCCGTTTGCGGCGCGGATCAGCGCGTCGGCGGTGGTCGCCACGCGGTTGGTGGGCACGCCGCTGCTGGTGCTGCGCCGGCCGGGCTGGCAGGCGGAACCGGGCGATGATTGGACCCGGGTGGCCGACGTGCCGGCCGCCGCGGCCGCGCTGATGGAGCGAGATGGCCCGGTGTTCCTCACCACCGGCCGCGGCGGGCTGGCCCACTTCGCGAACCTGCCGCACCGATTCGTGATCCGTACCGTCGATCCGCCGGACCCGCCGCTGCCCGCCGACGCCGTGCTGGTGTGCTCCCGCGGTCCCTACCGGCCGGCAGGCGAGCGGGCGCTGTTGGCCGAGCACGGCATTCGGGTCCTGGTGACCAAGGACAGCGGTGGGGAGATGACCAGTGCGAAACTCACCGCTGCCCGCGAACTGGGCGTGCCGGTGGTGATGGTGGATCGTCCGCCGTTGCCCGACCCGAACGTGGCGGCCGTGGCCGACCCGCAGGCCGCACTGGCCTGGGTACTGGCGCGCTAACCGGCTTTGGGAGCCGGGCCGCCGGTCGGGCCGGGGCCGGCGTTGCGCTGCTGCTCCTTGGCGGCGTCCCGCTCGGCAGCGCGGGCATCGCGCTCGGCGTCCCTGGCCGACCGTTCGGCGTCCTTGGCCGCACGATCGGCCGCCTTCGCCTCGGCGTTTGCGTGCTTGGCCACCTCACGCGCAGCCGCCTTGTCCGCCTTCAGCGAGGCGTCCTCGGCGATGCGGGTCTCCCGCTGCGCGATCAAGTACTCCGCGAAAGTCTGGTCGCCGACCGCACGATCCGGGGTCAAATGCGCGCCGGCCCGCCACCCGTCGTGCTCGCCGCCGCGCTTGTTCACCACCAGCAGTTTGCGGCTGCGCTTGTGCTCGTACAACCACGCGGTGGCCAGTTCGGTGGTGGTGAGAATCTCCGGGCCGCCGAACAACGGCATGTGGTGACCCTGCAGACCGCTGCACAGGTCCACCAGTCGGTAGGCCACCTCGTCGGCCGCGACCGGCTGGAACTTCTCGTTCTTGGCCAGCAGCATCACCGGGAACCGGGACTGCATGTGCAGGCCGGCGTCGATGAACTCGTGGAAGTGCGTGGTGCGCAGCACGGTCCAGGGCAGGTCGCCGTCCTCCAGCAACCGCTCGATGGCGCGCTTGTCCCGGTAGTAGCGGCTGCGGATGGTCTCCGCGCCGACCACGGACGGGAACACAATGTGTGGCCGACCGGCGCGGGCCGCCGCGATCATCAACTGGGCGCCCATCTGCGCCTCGCCGCGAGCGGAGGTCGCGCAGTGCGCGACGGTGGTGACCCCGTCCAACGCAGCGGCCAGTCCGATACCGGTGTGCAGGTCACCGACGAACCACTCCGCCTCGCCGGGCTGGGCGGGCGTGCCCTCGGGTACGCCGGGACGCGGCTTGCGGCTGAACGCCCGCACCTCGCGACCGTGCGCCAACAGCTCGCGCACCAGCAACCGGCCGAGAGTCCCCGTCGCACCGGTGACCAGGATCGGCGAACTCATCGGGGGACGGCTCCATTCCTGACCGTATGCGTTCTGAACATCCAGAGTGACAGCAAGATCGAGTGATCGCTGGCGAACGCCGTTGTCCGCAGCTTGCCCCAGGCTGGCACGCCTTCAGCCGTTTCGGTAGTGACGTGGAGTGAAAACTGTGAGAAGCCCATCACCGCGAGTAACCACACGAGTAAAGTTCGACCCCACGATCACCAGGCAGCGCATGTCCACCAGAGCGGTGTCGAGATCCCCCAACGTCGTCACCCGCACGCTCTCCGCGGGTCCGCCAACATCGCGACCGATCACCACGGGGGTGGCGGCGCTGCGGTGGCCGAGCAGGATCTCGCGAGCTTTGTCCAACTGCCAGGTGCGCGTCTTCGAGGCCGGGTTGTAAATGGCCAGCACCAGGTCGGCGGCAGCGACGGCGGCCAACCGGGCCTCGATGACCGCCCAGGGCTTGAGCCGATCGGACAGGGACAGCACACAGAAGTCATGACCCAGCGGGGCGCCGATCCGGCTGGCCACCGCGGATGCCGCGGTAACGCCCGGCAGCACGCGCACCGGCACGTCCTTCCAGCGCTCCTCGGCGGCCACCTCCAGCACCGCGGCCGCCATGGCGAACACCCCCGGGTCACCGGAGGACACCACGGCCACCCGCCTGCCACGCCGGGCGAGTTCCAGGGCGAACTCCGCGCGCTCGGCCTCCACCCGATTGTCCGAGGAGTGCCGGACCTGACGCGGGTTGGGCGGCACCCGGTCCAGGTACGGGCCGTAGCCGACCAGATGCTGCGCGGCGGCCAACGCCGCCTGCGCCTGGGGGGTGAGCCACTCCCGACCGGCCGGGCCCAGTCCGACGACCACCACCTCGCCGCGCGCGGTGGCGCTGTGTTCCTCCGGCGTGGCCAGCGCGGCCTTGGTTTCCGCGTGCACCCGGCTGGGCAGCAGGGCGACGGAGAAGTACGGCACCGTGGCGGGGTCCACCTCGCTCAGCGGCGCGACTCGTTGTCGATCGGTGGTGGCCCGCTCCACGTACCAGGCCTCGTCCAGTCGGCCCGCGACGGCCAGCGCGTCGCGCACCCCGCTGAACGTGCGGCCGAGCTTCAGAATCGCCGCGGAGTCGGTGTCCGTCAATCGGCGGGCGAGGACATCCGGGGCCAACGTGCCGGGCAGCACGGTGAGGACCTCCTCGCCCTCCACCAGTGGCGTACCGAGTTCCGCGGCGGCCCCGGCCACCGAGGTCACCCCGGGCACCACCTCGACGTCATACCGCCCGACCAATCGTTTGTGCAGGTGCATGAACGAGCCATAGAAGAAGGGGTCACCCTCGCAGAGCACCACCACGTCACGATCGGCATCGAGGTGCGCGGCCAGTCGAGCGGCCGCGTGGTCGTAGAACTCCTCGAGCGCGCCGCGATAGCCACCGGGGTGATCGGTGGTTTCCACGGTCACCGGGTAGTGCAGCGGCTCCTCGACCTGATGACCACTCAGGTAGCCACGGGCAATGGACATCGCGACGCTGTTGCCGTGCCGTGCCGCGTGGTAGGCGACCACCTCAGCGGCGGCCAGCAGACGCGCGGCCTTGACCGTGACCAGTTCCGGGTCGCCGGGGCCCAGTCCAACCCCGTAGAGCGTTCCGCTGGTGTGCAGCACAACGTCCGGCTCTGGTGGCGCAAGAAAGCCGTCAGAGCCGGACGTTGGGATCACCTCGCTGCGCTCGGTCATTCATCCTCACTCGCGATCGCGTTGACGGCGGCCACGGCCATTGCCGACCCGCCGCGCCGCCCGCGCACCACCAGATGCGGCAGGCCGGAGGCGACCAGGGCCGCCTTGGACTCGGCGGCACCGATGAAGCCCACCGGTAAACCGAGGACCGCCGCCGGCGCCGGGGCGCCATCGGCGAGTAGTTCGAGCAGGCGGAACAGCGCGGTGGGCGCGTTGCCCACGGCCACCACGGCGCCCGCCAGGTGCGGCAGCCACAGATCCACGGCGGCAGCGGAGCGGGTGGTGCCGAGTTGCTCGGCAAGCGCGGGTACCTCGGAATCGTTGAGCATGCAGCGGATCGGGTTGTCCGCGGGTAGCCGACGGCGGGTGATGCCGGCGGCCACCATCTGCGCGTCGCACAGGATCGGCGCGCCGGCCAGCAACGCGCCCCGGGCGCGGGCGACCACGTCCTGACTGAAGCTCAGATCCTCGACCAGATCGACCATGCCGCAGGAGTGGATCATGCGTACGGCCACCCGGGCCACGTCGCCGGGCAGTCCGTCGAGCGCAGCCTCGGCGCGGATGGTGGCGAACGACCGACGGTAGATCTCCGCCCCGTCGCGGACGTAGTCCAATTCATGACTCATGCCAACACCCGATCCGGATCGGTATGCAGGTCGTGCCGGCGCAACATGGCCAGCACACCCTGCACGTCCGCGGGTTTGAGGTCGGGCAGCACCACGCTGCGCCACGGGGTGATGCGCAGGCCGCTGACCGTCGCCGCGGCGGCCAGCGCGTGCAGTGCCGCCGCGGACAGTTGTCCGCCCGGCGCGGCCACCGTCAGCGCGATGCGGCCATCATGCTGGCGCGTCGGTCCGAGTGCGGTCGGCCGCGGACGGGTCGGCACCTCGATGGGCGCCGCCGACTCCCCCGGCGCCGCACCCGCGGCCCGCAGTCGGGCAGCGACCCGAGCGGGGCCCCCGCCGAGTTCGGCCAACCGCCAGGCGGACGAGTGCTGCGCGGCACGTTCGTCGAGGAAGGCGCCGGCCGCCGCGACCGCCACTGCGGCCGCGGCGAGGTCCGCTACCGCGATGCACACGTCCACCCCGGCCAACAACAGCGACCAGCGGTCGGCGCCGGCCAGCAGGGTCACGTCGCCACCCAGGGCCGCCACATCCCCGCCGCCGTCGTCCAGGCAGAACAGGAAGCGGCCCGGCAGCGCGCCGAGGGCATCGTCATCGATCAGGGCCGCGTCCAGCGCGGCCAGCAGCGGCCCGACATCCGGTCGATGTGGATCGAGCAATCCGCTCAGCGGCGAAGCGAGAATATTGCGCACCCGGTCGTGCCGGTCGCTGGGCAACAAGCCGGCCACCCGCAACCGCGCCGCCAGGTCGGCCTCGGCGTTGGTGGGCAACCCACGGATCTGGATGTTGCCGCGGACAGTGAATTCCAGCACGCCGGAGCCCAGGTCCGCAGCGGCGTCGGCGAGCACCCGGGCGGCCGCGGCGTCCACCCGACCACCGGGCAGTCGCACCCGCGCCAGGCCACCGTCGGCCGCCGCCCACACCGACAGCACACCCGGGCAGGCATCCGGTCCGGGGCGGCGCGTGGGGGAAGCGGCAGGCACCCCGTGATCCTACGAACACGACGTCAGGGCCTCGGCAGGGTCCCGGTTTACCGCCGGCTGGGATCGCGCTAACCAGTTGGTGCGCCTGGACCCTGACTCACGACCTGAGGTCCAGTCAGATCGGTTCTGATCAGCGGGGGACGGTTACATTCGCGACGTGTCGCTGACCGGCTTCCCGCTGCTGATCGTGCTCGTCGCGCTCACCCTCGTCGTCCCGGTACTGACCCTGCGCCATCGGCCGGGCGCCCGGCCGCTGCTCACTATCGTCGGCGCACAACTGGCCGCGGTAGCCCTGACCGCCGCTCTGGCCAATGACTACGGCGACTTCTATCCCAAATGGCGCGACCTGGTCGGCAGCGTCCACGTGGGGGCGGATACCCCGACCATCACTTTCGGTGGACGCCCGGCCACGCCGAACCCCGGTTCGACCCGGCACGATCGGGCCGCGGCCACCACGGACCCGGACGCGTTGGACGCCACCTCGGCCACCACGCTGGCGGAAAGCCTGCACCCGACGAACTGGGCGCCGCGGGCGCAGTGGGCCGACCGTGGCGCCGTGGTCAGCCTGCCGGTCCCCGGCGACGTCGGCGGACCGGCCCAGGACGTGCTGGCCTATCTGCCGCCGCAGTGGTTCGCGGGCGGCCCGGCGGCGTCCCGGCTGCCGATGGTGGAGGTACTCACCGGCTACCCCGGCACCCCGCACACCGTGGTGGACAAGCTGCACGCCCCGCAGGTGCTGCTCGACGATGTCAACGCGGGCACCGTGCACCCCATGGTGTTGCTGATCACCCGTCCGGTGGAGCCGTTCCCGCGGGACACCGAATGCGTGGACGTGCCCAACGGGCCACGCACCTTCAACTACCTGGCCACCGACCTGCCGAACACGGCCGCCACGATTCTGCATCTGCACCCCGCAGCGCTGGGCGCAATGGGCTACTCGACCGGGGGTTACTGCGCGCTGAAATTGGCCATGATGCGCCCCCACGAGTTCACCGCCGGCGCCTCGATGTCCGGGTACTACCACGCGATCCCGCAGGCCAACAGCGGCAACCTGTTCGGGCCCTACCCGGTCGCCGACCGCGAGCGGAACGACCTGGACTGGCGCCTGGACCATCTGCCCGCGCCGGACACCTCGGTGATGATCGCCACCTCGCACGACGAGCGCTACGACGACGGGTATGCGGCCGCGCAGTCCTTCCTGGCCCTGGTGCACGCCCCGATGTCCGCCACCGAAATCGTGCTGCCGCACGGCGGGCACAACTTCCCCACCTGGACCGCTGAGTTCCCCCGACTGCTGACCTGGATGGACCAACGCCTGCAGGCGGCCGCCGCGCAGTGAGCGAGCGCAGCGAGCTCATCAATAGGCACAGTGGCAACGTGGTCCCCGAGCCGCACGAGTGCAGCGAGGCACGCCGGTGAGCTGACACCATGGCCGGGCCTACCCGAGGAGCCCCGCCCGTGACCGGCCTGCACCTGCTCTTGTCCACCTCCGACACCGATCTGCTCTCCGCGCGCTCCTCCGGTGCCGGCTGGCGGTTGGCCAACCCGGCCCGGCTCACCCCCGACGACCTGCGGCCGTTGCTGGACGGAGTCGATCTGGTGGTGCTGCGCTACCTCGGCGGCTATCGGGACTGGTCGGACGGCATCGACGCGTTACGCGCGTCCGGGCGGCCCTTGGTGGTGCTGGGCGGCGAGCAGGCCCCCGACGCGGACCTGATGGCCGCCTCGACGGTGCCCGCCGGGGTGGCCGCGCAGGCGCACGCGTACCTGGCGCACGGCGGCGCGACCAACCTCGCCGAGCTGCACCGGTTCCTGTCCGACACCGTGCTGCTGACCGGTCACGGATTCTCCCCGCCGCAGGCATTGCCGGTCTGGGGCGAGTTGTCCCGGGTGCCATCGCGAGAGCTGCCGGAGAACGCCCCGCGGGTGGCGGTGCTGTACTACCGCGCCCATCACGTGGCCGGGAACACCGCGTTCGTCGAGGCGTTGTGCGGGGCGATCGAGGGCGCGGGCGCCCGCCCGATGCCGGTGTACTGCGCATCGTTGCGCACCCCGGAGCCGGCCATGCTGGCCCGGTTGGCCGAGGTCGATGCGCTGGTGGTGACCGTGCTCGCGGCGGGCGGGACCCGGCCGGCCACGGCGAGCGCCGGTGAGGAGGACGAATCCTGGGACGTGGCCGCGTTGGCCGCGTTGGACGTGCCGATCCTTCAGGGCCTGTGCCTGACCTGGTCGCGGGCCGCCTGGCTGGCCGCCGACGAGGGGCTGTCGCCACTGGACACCGCCACCCAGATCGCGGTGCCGGAGTTCGACGGCCGGCTGATCACCGTGCCGTTCTCGTTCAAGGAGATCGACGCGGACGGGTTGACTGTGTACGCCGCGGATCCCGAGCGATGCGCCCGGGTGGCGGGCATTGCGGTGGCGCACGCACGGCTGCGGCACGTGGCGCCGGCGAACAAGAAACTGGCCATCATGCTGTCCGCGTACCCGACCAAGCACTCCCGGATCGGCAACGCGGTGGGCCTGGACACCCCGGCCAGCGTAATCGATCTGCTGCATGCGCTGCACGCCGCGGGTTACAACATCGGCCCGTTGGACTCCCGGGGCCTGCCCGGCGTCGCGGCCCGGGACGGCGATGCCCTCATGCACGGGTTGATCGCGGCCGGCGGGCAGGACCCGAATTGGCTGACGGAGACTCAGCTGACGGCCAATCCGGTGCGGATGTCCTCCGGCGGGTATCGGGCCTGGTTCGACATACTGCCCGCTGCGTTGCGGGACGCCGTCGAGGAGCACTGGGGTCCGGCGCCGGGTGAATTGTTCGTGGACCACTCGGTGGACCCCGATGGGGAGATCGTGCTGGCCGCGATCACCGCGGGCAATGTGGCACTGATGGTGCAGCCGCCCCGGGGTTTCGGGGAGAACCCGGTGGCGATCTATCACGACCCCGACCTGCCGCCGTCGCACCACTACCTGGCGGCCTACCGCTGGCTGGGCAGCACCGGGCCCGGTTGTTTCGGGGCGCACGCGATGATCCACGTCGGCAAGCACGGCAACCTGGAGTGGCTGCCGGGCAAGGCGGCGGGCATGTCCGCGGCGTGCGCCACCGACGCCGCGATCGGCGATCTGCCGCTGATCTATCCGTTCCTGGTCAACGACCCCGGCGAGGGCACCCAAGCCAAACGCCGCGCGCACGCCACGCTGGTGGACCACCTGGTGCCGCCGATGGCCCGCGCGGAGAGCTACGGCGACATCACCCGCCTCGAGCAGCTGCTCGACGAGCACGCGCAGATCGCCGCGATGGACCCGGCCAAGCTGCCCGCCATCCGCGCCCAGATCTGGACCCTGATCCAGGCCGCCAAACTCGACCACGACCTGGGCCTGGACGATCGCCCGCACGACGCGGAGTTCGACGAGTTGATCCTGCACGTCGACGGCTGGCTGTGCGAGATCAAGGACGTGCAGATCCGCGACGGCCTGCACACCCTGGGCCGGGTCCCCGTCGGCGAAGGGCGCATCGACCTCGTCCTCGCCATGCTGAGGGCCCGTCAGATGTGGGGCGGCCACGTCTCCGCCCTCCCCGGCCTGCGCGAAGCCCTCGGCCTCGCCGAGGACGGCACCGCCTCCCGCGAGGACACCGACCGCACCGAAGCCCTCGCCCGCACCCTCGTCTCCGCCATGGAGTCCCATGCCTGGAACCCCGACAAAGTGGACGAAATCGTCGCTGACGTCATCCTCCTCGACCACCGAAACGCCCCGTCAGTGGTCAACGAGGATGACATCAGCGCGGTACTGCGGTTCGCGGCGACGGAGATCGTGCCGCGGCTGGAGCGGACCGGGGACGAGATCGGGCATGTGTTGCACGCATTGGCGGGCGGGTACGTGCCCGCCGGGCCGTCGGGGTCGCCGCTGCGTGGGCTGATCAACGTGCTGCCCACCGGGCGCAACTTCTATTCGGTGGATCCGAAGGCGGTGCCGTCGCGGCTGGCCTACGCCACCGGCGCGGCGATGGCCGACTCACTGCTGGAGCGCTACCGGGCCGAGCACGGCGAATGGCCGCGCTCGGTGGGGCTGTCGGTGTGGGGCACCAGCGCCATGCGCACGTCCGGCGACGACATCGGTGAGGTGCTGGCGCTGCTCGGGGTGCGCCCTGTGTGGGACGAGGCCTCGCGTCGGGTGGTGAATCTGGAGGTGATCGAGTCGGCGGAACTCGGCCGTCCGCGCATCGACGTCACCGTGCGCATCTCTGGGTTCTTCCGGGACGCCTTCCCGCACGTGGTCGCGTTGCTCGACGACGCCGTCGCGCTGGTCGCCGGCCTGGACGAGGACCCGGCGCTCAACTACGTCCGCGCGCACGTAGAGACCGATCTCGAGCAGCACGGCGACGTCCGACGCGCCACCGTGCGGGTGTTCGGTTCCAAGCCGGGCGCCTACGGGGCGGGCCTGCTCCCGCTGATCGACTCCGGCAACTGGCGCACCGACGCCGACCTCGCCGAGGTCTATGCGATCTGGGGCGGCTACGCCTACGGCCGCGACCTGGACGGGGTGCCCGCACGAACGGACATGGAGCAGGCATACCGGCGCATTGCCGTAGCTGCCAAGAACACCGATACCCGTGAGCACGACATTGCCGATAGCGACGACTATTTCCAGTATCACGGAGGCATGATCGCGACGGTGCGGGCGCTGACCGGGAAAGACCCGGCCGCCTACGTCGGTGACTCCACCAATCCCACCGCGGTGCGCACCCGCACGCTGTCGGAGGAGACCGCACGTATCTTCCGCGCCCGGGTGGTCAACCCACGCTGGCTGGCCGCGATGCGCAAACACGGCTACAAGGGGGCCTTCGAACTCGCCGCCACCGTGGACTACCTGTTCGGCTATGACGCGACCGCCGGTGTCGTCGCGGACTGGATGTACGAGCAACTCACCGCGACCTACGTGCGCGATCCGGAGCAGCGCAAGTTCTTCACCGAGTCCAACCCGTGGGCGCTGCACGGCATCACCGAACGGTTGCTGGAGGCCGCCGAACGCGGCATGTGGGAGCACCCGGAGCCGGAGAGCCTCGACGCGCTGCGTCAGGTTTTCCTCGAGACGGAGGGAGATCTGGAGGCCGGCACCTGACATCGGTCACAACTTCCTCACCCGACCGGCGCAACCCGCGCGCGGCACGGCACCGGCGTGGCGGATTCCGCGTCAGCACACTCATGGGCAAGCATCGACGTGGACGTCTGCCGCGCCGCGCGCCACTGGTCGCCGCCGTGGCCGCCGCGATCGGCGCCGGCTTCCTGGTGCTGCCCGGCGTGATCTCCACCGCGAACGCGGCGAATCCGCTCACCCTGTACGTGACCGCGGACGGCTTCGACGGCCCGAACGACTGCACGCTGTCCGGCCGACCCTGTCGGACGCTGCGGCACGCGTTGCAGGCGGCGGCCGGCAGCCGGTCCACCGGTCGGAACGTCGTCATCACCGTGGGGCCCGGCCGCTACGTGCCGAACTCGGTCACCGACCACATCGCCTCGGGCACCCCGACCTCGCTGACCATCACCGGTGCCGGCCCCACGCAGACCGTGCTGACGATGCCCCCGGCCACCTCCGGTGACGTCGTCGGACTGTCCATCGGCCACGAGTTCACCGGTCTGGTCAACGTCAGTTCGTTGAGCATCTCCGGTGACGCCCCGGCCGCGGACTCCCCCGGCGGTACGGGTGGATTCGCCACCGGCATCGCCGATGCCGGTCCCGGTCTGCTCACCCTGGCCGATGTGCGCATCGATGGATTGACCGGCGGGCACGGCGCAGCGGCCACGGCCGCCACGATGGCCGGCGGCGAGGGCGGCTCCGTGTACGGCATCGACCGCACCAACGGGCCCACCGCGCTGCGCAACACGGTGATCACCGCGCTGCACGGTGGCGGGGCCGGCGTCGGAACGAGCGGTGGTGGCAATGGCGGCGGGGCCACCGGGGTGAGCACCGACTCGGCGCTGACCGTCACCAGCAGCACCATCTCCCATCTCGTCGGCGGGGACGGCGCGAACAGCGGCGACGGCGGTAACGCGTACTCCGCCGCGGTCGAACCCGGCCCTTCCGACCACCCGGTCACGGTGATCGCCTCGGAATTCAGTGACAACGTCGGCGGCGCGGGCGGCGCGGGCCTGCGCGGGCCCCGCGGGGTGGACGGCGCGAACGGCGGCCAGGGTGGCGACGGTGTCGGCCTGGTCTACGTCGGCCCGAAGTTGGTGGTCGCGGACAGCACGCTGAGCGGGCACCATGGCGGGCCGGGCGGTGCCGGTGGGCACGGCGGGGACGCCACCGGCAATGCCGGGGCCGGCGGCGTCGGCGGTCAGGGCGGTTCGGCCATGGGCCTGCTGTCCAACACCCAGGACGGTCTGGCCAGCACCGCGGTCAGCGACAGCACGATCAGCGATAACCGTCCCGGCGCGGGCGGCGCCGGTGGCGCGGGCGGCACCGGCCGAACCGGCCGCGGCGGCGATGGCGGCGACGGCGGCGCGGCGGGCGCCGGGGCCGGACTGATGCCGCTGGTGAGCCGCAACGGCATGCTCAGCAACACCGTGACGCACCTGACCCTGTTGGGGAATCTGGGTGCCACCGGGGGCGCCGCGGGCAAGGCCGGCAACGGTCTGGCGCCCGGCGTGGACGGCATTCCCGGTGCCAATTCCTCCACCGCGGCGGGCTTCGTCAGCAATGCCTGGACCACGATGAGCGCCTCATTGTTGGACAACGGCGCCGCCAACTGCGTGCTGCTCGCAAACGCCCCGCTCACCGACGGCGGATGGAACATCGCCTCGGACCGCAGTTGCATACGGGCGGGCCAGGGCAGCCAATGGGTGCCCGGCGTTGGTGGCGGGGTTGGCGCCCCGACGGACAACGGCGGGCCCACGCACACTCAGGCGATCCCCGGCACCAGCCCGGCGGCGGGCGCGGTCGCGGTCAGCAGCGGACTGTGCGGAGGCACCGAGGCCACCGACCAACGCGGCATGCCGCGCCCCGGCCACGCGGCGCCCGACCACTGCGCCGCCGGCGCCTTCGAACCACACCGGGTGATCCCCGGCGGGTCCTGAACGAACCCGGACGGGCCAACCGTCGCAGGTTCACCCACGCGGCAGATTCCTCAGGTCCCCGCGCCGCCTAGCGTGGCGGCGGTGCGCCATTTCGGCTCGACGGCGTGCCCGCAGGGGGGACGACGTGAACCAACAGCGGCGGGCCGGCGGGCGACGCGGCCTTATCGCCATTGGCGCCGCGACGCTGTTGCTCAGCACGCTGGCGGTCACCGACGCCGCCGGCGCGGCCGCCACCGGTGACCTGTGGGTGGCCACCCCCGGCCGGGGCGGGCAGAGCTGGAACCAGCAATGTCTGCCGGATGCGCCGTGCCCGTTGCAGCAGGCCCTTGATCTGGCGGCCGGCCCGGCGAACGCCGGACGCCCGGTCACCATTCACCTCGGGCCCGGCACCTTCGGCGCGGCCACCATCTCGGCGGGCACGGAATCCTCCCTCACCTTCACCGGCTACGGCTCCTCGGGGATGACCGCCACACTGCTCACCCCCGGTCCATCCGCAGCCGGGCAGCTCGACGCCCTGCGCGTCGAGAGCGTGTCCTTCCCGGTGACCGTCAGCCACCTGTCCGTCGGGCCCGCACCGGCTGCGCCGGGCACCGCGGCAGCCGGCGCTGACGGCACCACGGTGCACGGCATCCTCAGCCTGAGCGCCGCGAAGCTCACCGTCGACGACGTGCGCATCTCCGGGCTGATCGGGGGGGACGCCGCGGCCGGCGGCCAGAGCGGCGACGTCATCGGCATCGCCCACGGCGGCGCGACCGCGATCACCGACACGGTGATCTCCGGGCTGCGCGGCGGCGCGGGTGGACCCGGCACCGATGGGGCAACCGCGACCTCCGGCGGTACCGGCGGTTTGGCGGGCTCGGTCGTGGTCAGTCTGCCGACCGGCGCTGATCTGACGGTTAATCAGTCCCAGTTCACCGACAACACCGGCGGTCGCGGCGGCGCCGGTGGTGCCTGGTCCGACGGCGATCACCAAGGCCTGCCCGGCGGCGACGGCGGCAGCGCGGTGGGCGTGCAGGCCAATGGCGACGTGGCCTCGACCAACGCGGTCACCGTGGCGGGCATGCGGGGCGGCTGGGGCGGCACGGGCGGGCCCGGGCACGCGGCGCAGGGCGCCGCACAAGCCGGCACCGACGGCGGGGTGGGATCCGGTGGCGAGGCCGATGGCCTCCTGCTCACCGGGGTCGGCAGCGCCGCCCCGGCGGTGCTGTCCGTCACCAACAGCACGATCAGCGACAACACCGGCGGCGCGGGCGGGACCGGCGGATCGGGTGC
>DASXPS010000119.1 GCA_036493475.1 Sporichthyaceae bacterium
TGCTTCTCCAGCACGGTGACCGGCACGCCGGCCCGGGCCAGCAGCAGACCGGTCATCATGCCCGCGGGACCGCCCCCGACGACGACGCAACTGGTGGTCTCGGTGCGCATGCCGTGCCTCCCCGCTACTGACCCTTCGTCAGAATCCTAGCCTCCGGAGTTGCTTGGGGTCCCGCTGCCAGTCCTTGGCCACCCGCACATGCAGGTCGAGGAACACCGGGGTGCCCAGCAGCGCCTCGATCTGCCGGCGGGACGCGGTGCCGACCTCACGCAGCCGGGCACCGCCCTTGCCGATGATGATGCCCTTCTGACTGTCTCGCTCCACATAGACCTCGGCGCGGATGTCCAGCAGAGGGTTGTGCGCCCCGCGGCCCTCGCGCGGGACCATCTCCTCGACCACCACGGCCAGGGAGTGCGGGAGCTCATCGCGCACCCCCTCCAGCGCGGCCTCGCGGATCAACTCGGCGACCATGACCATCTCCGGGGAGTCGGTGAGCTCCCCGTCCGGGTAGAGCGCGGGGCCGGCCGGCAGCCGCGCGGTGAGTAGTTGCGCCAGCAGATCGACCTGGTCGCCGGCCAGCGCGGAGACCGGCACGATCTCGGCGAAGGAGATGCCCGTCTGCTCGCCGAGGCGGGCCACCGCGAGTAGTTGCGCGGCGATTTGGTCCCGCCCGGCGATGTCGGTCTTGGTGACCACCGCGAACACCGGTGCCCGTCGGGCGGCCTTGGCCATCTCGCCGACGATGAACCGGTCGCCGGGGCCGATTTTCTCGTCGGCCGGGATGCACAGGCCGAGTACGTCGACCTCGGCGATGGTGGCCCGGACCAAATCGTTGAGCCGTTCGCCGAGCAGGGTGCGCGGGCGGTGGAAGCCGGGGGTGTCCACCAGCACCAGTTGCGCATCGGGGTGGGAAACGATGCCGCGGATGGTGTGCCGGGTGGTCTGCGGGCGGGCCGAGGTGATCGCGACCTTCTGCCCGACCAGCGCGTTGGTCAGCGTCGACTTACCGGTGTTGGGGCGCCCGACGAAGCAGGCGAAGCCGGCGCGATGCACGGGTTGATCGAGGGCCGACACCCGGTGAGTCTCCCGGGCTTTACATGTGACCAATTGGTCACCTATCATCGAGAGGTGGGCGAGGACGAGCTCGGCGAGGTGTTCAAGGCGCTGGCCGACCCGACCCGCCGGTTTCTCCTGGACCTGCTCTTCGTCCGGGACGGTCGCACCTTGACCGAGCTGGAATCCGAGCTGGAGATGACCCGGTTCGGGGTGATGAAGCACCTGAAGGTCCTGGAGCACGCGAACCTCGTGGTTCCGCGACGGTCCGGCCGGGAGAAGTTGCACTTCCTCAACCCGATCCCGATCCGCCAGGTGCACGACCGCTGGATCGACAAGTACACCGAGCGCAACGTGACCGCGCTCCTCGACCTCAAGCACACATTGGAGCAACCGTCATGAACGTCGCCAACCCGCCGGTGCAATCCGCGACAGAGTCGTCGACCACCGGCGTCTTCAAGGTCTACATCCGCGCCACTCCCGCAGCGATCTGGCAGGCCATCACCGATCCGGAGTGGACCGTGCGCTACGGCTACGGCGGCTACGCGCACTACGACCTGCGCCCCGGCGGCGCCCTGCAACACCTGCCGGACGAGAAGATGCAGGCCGCCGCGGCCGAGTACGGCTTTCCCTGTCCGGAGGTCATCGTGGACGGCGAGGTGCTCGAGGTCGACGAACCCCGGCTGCTGAAGACCACCTGGCGGATGCTGATGGACCCGACCACCACGGCGGAGGGCTTCACCACGATCACCTACGAGATTGCCGAACTGGACCTCGGCTACTGCTCGCTGACCGTGATCCACGAATGCGAGAACGCCCCGGCCACCCTGTACATGGTGTCCGGCAGCGGCGACGCGGCCCCGAACGAGGGCGGCGGCGGCCACCCGTGGATCCTGTCCGACCTCAAGTCGCTGCTGGAGACCGGCAAGGGTCTGGCGGGCTGAGGCTGTTCGTTCCGGCCGGGGGCACGACGGGCTTCCCGTCGCGCCCCCGGGTCAGGACTGCGGCAACCGGAGAGTTCGCGACGGCACCGCAACGCCGTTCGCAACCTGTTCGGCGATCCCCTCCGCCCACCTGATCAGCTCGGCCACCGCTGCCCCATCGTGCTCCCCGAGCGTCACCGCGCCGCGACGCAGCAAGGTGACGGCGCCGCTGCTGTTACCACGCTGAGCGTGGGTCAGGCCGACGGCAATTTGCGCGAGGCCCTGCCAGACTCCGGCGTCGTCGACCCCGGCGTCGCGGCGCTGCTTCCACATGGCCTCGAAGACCTCGTGAGCTTGGAACGGCTGCTCCTCGTCCAGAAATCGCTGCGCAGCCGCGAGCGCCTGACTCGGCGTCAGGGTCAGGTCGTCGGGAACCCGCGGGACGCCGTCGGCCCCGCGCGGCAGGGGCCGCCCGGCCGCGTCGCGGGGGCGGGCGTTGCGGGGCCGACCGATGGCGTCGCGGTCGCGATCCACGCCGTCAGCCCGTGACGGTGACCCGAAGGGACCCATCGGGATCGGCCACATGCAACGGCGCGGCGGGGCCGCCGAACTCACGCACCACCGCGCGGTCCTCCTCGCCCAGCGTGATCTCCCCGGTCACCACCGCGGCGGCCTCCAGGCCACGCGCGCCGCTGGCGATTGCCATGACCACCGCGGCCTGCACCGCGGAGACCTGCAACGACGGCAACGAGACCGGCGTGGCGGCATAGGTGCGGCCGGTGTCGTCGCGGACTGCGGCCCCCTGGCCCGCGCCGTTGCGCGCTCGTACCGCCTTCGCCAGCGTGACCAGCTTGGCGTCCTCGTCCCCGAGTTCACTCATGCCCGGGAGCCTACCGAGGCGCGGTGTCAGACCTCATGAGCCGCCAGGGTTCGTGGTGGCTGTTCTGACTGCCTTACGCGACCGTTAGTACGGCCTGGAGGTGGGGGTGGCGGGGCTGGCGGGGCTCCGCGTCAAGGGTGGCGGCTGGTAGGGCGACGGAGTCGAACATATATTCGGAAAATATCTGGATATTGCTTACATGAATACGATGCCATGAGAAAATAAGTCATGTTCATCGACCGGGGAGACGATCCGCGCGCCAACGGCGGCGGGGGCCGTCCGACGCCCGCCGGGGTTGATCATCTGGGCGAGATCGCCCGGCTGGATACCGAGATCGCCCGGTTGCAGGGCCTGCAGATGGTGCACATGGCCGCACACGTGGAGGCCGTGGAGCGCTCCGACCGTGCGCTGCACACCAAGGACGCGACGGCCTCGGCGTACGCCGAGATCAACCTGGAGTTGCACGCCTCGGGTCGTCACGCGGATGACCGCATCGGTGAGGCCTGCGCGTTGGCCGCGTACCTCCCGGGCACGTTGGCCGCGATGTGTGCCGGGCAGCTGACCCAGCACCGCGCGGTGGTCATCCTGAACCAGACCTGCGGGCTGCGCGGGGCCGAACTCGCCGCCGCGGAGGCCGAGGCGCTGGGCGTGGCCGCGGCGCTGACCCCGGCGAAGCTGCGCGAGAAGCTGCAGCGGATCGTGGCGCGTATCAACCCCGACGCCGTGGTCCGCCGGCGCAAGGCAGAACTCAAGCGGCGCAACGTCGCCGTCTATCCCCAACCGGACGGGATGGCCACGCTGGTCGCCTACCTGTCCGCGCAGGACGCCCACGCCATGTTCGGGATCATCGACACCGCCGCCCGGGGCGCCAGAACCCCCGGCGATCAGCGAACTATCGACGAACGCCGCGCCGATGCCCTCCGCGACCTGATCTGCCATCCGAGCAGCGGCCAGAAGCGCGTGCACTGGCAGGCACAGGTCCTGGTCCCGGCCGGCACGGTGCTCGGGCTGAACGGGGAACCCGGTTACCTACCCGGCCATGGACCCATCCCCGCCGAGCTGTGCCGGATCCTGGCCGCCGACGCGACCTGGCGGCGCATCCTCACCGACCCGGTGACCAACACCACCCTGGACATCGCACCCAAACGCTACCGGCCCGGCGCGCGGCTCTCGGAATTCATCCACACCCGCGACAAGACCTGCCGATGGCCCGGCTGCAACAGAACCCGCGTGGAAACCGACCACACCATCAGACGCGAACACGGTGGCCTGACCGTGCCCCGCAACCTCGGCGACTTCTGCACCCACCACCATCAACTCAAGGACGCCCCGGGCTGGAAAGTCCACCAGGACGGCGACGGGATCTTCACCTTCACCACCCCCAGCGGACGGGTCTACCGAACCCGACCACCCGGCGCCGACGGAGAGGTCAACCCCGTCGAAACCATCGAGATCCCCAAACCACCACACCGCAAAGCCCCACCACCCGACGGCGACCTCCCGCCGTTCTAGGCGTGCTCGTGTTCCGGGTCGGCGGCTTGCTCGATCTCGGGTTCGGGTTCGCGGGTGACCAGCACCGTGCTGATCCGGTTGCGCCGCCCGCCGGTGCTCTCCGCACGCAGCCGCAGACCCTCCACCACGGTCTCCGCGCCGGGGATGGGGACGCGGCCGAGATGTTTGGCGAGCAGGCCACCGACGGTGTCCACGTCCTCGTCGTCCAGCTCCATGTCGAAGGCCTCGCCCAGTTCCTCCACGCCCAGCCGCGCGCTGACCCGGACCGACCCGTCGGGCAGCCGCTCCACCGCGGGACCCTCCCGGTCGTACTCGTCGGCGATCTCCCCGACGATCTCCTCGACCAGGTCCTCCATGGTGACCAGCCCCGCGGTGCCGCCGTACTCGTCGACCAGGATCGCGATGTGCGAGGAGGTCAGCTGCATCTCCTTGAGCAGTTCGTCGACCGGCTTGGAGTCCGGCACGAAGATCGGGGGTCGCATCACCGAGTCGACAAGTTCGCTGCTCTCCGCGGCCTGGTGGTCATAGATACGTCGCACCAGATCCTTCAGGTAGAGCACGCCGACCACATCGTCCTTGTCCTCCCCCACCACCGGGATGCGGGAGAAGCCGCTGCGCAGCGCCAACGACATTCCCTGACGCAGGGTCTTGTCGCGTTCGATGTAGACCATGTCGGTGCGCGGCACCATCACCTCGCGCACGATCGTGTCGCCGAACTCGAACACCGAGTGCACCATGCGGCGTTCGTCGTCCTCGATGACCTGGGACTCCTCGACGGCCAGGTCCACCAGGTCGCGCAGTTCGGCCTCGGAGGCGAACGGGCCCTCGCGGAAACCCTTACCGGGGGTGAGCGCGTTACCCAGCAGGATCAACATCTTCGGGATCGGGCCGAGAAACGCGGCCAGCGGCGGCAGGATCGCCGCGGCGACCAGCGAGATCGCCGCGACATGCTGGCGACCGACGGTGCGCGGGGACACCCCGACCACCACGTAGGAGGTCACCACCATCACCGCCGCGGTCAACGCCACCGCGCCGACGCGATTGTCCAGCCGGCCCAGCGCGATCACCGCGACGATCGAACACGCCGTCAGTTCGCAGGCAACGCGGAGCAGCAGGGCCAGGTTCAGGTAACGCGGGGTGTCCTCGGCGATCTCCTGCAACCGGGTCGCGCCGCGTCGGCCGCTGCGCGCCAGCTCCTCCACCGTGGAGCGGGACAGCCGGGAAATGGCCGCCTCCAGCGCGGCGAACAGCCCGGCGACCGCCACCAGCGCCACCGCCAGCAACCCGAGCCAGGAGTCGGAGCCCATGACCGCGCCTCAGCCGGCTCGGCGCGTGCCGCGCCAACCCACCAGCAGCCGACGCTGCTCGGCGAACATCTCGGCTTCCCCCTCGGGATCGGCATGGTCGTAACCGAGCAGGTGCAACAACCCGTGCGTGCACAGCAGGTGCAGTTCCTCCTCGGTGGAATGCCCGGCCGCGGTGGCCTGCGCGGCGGCCACCTCCGGGCACAGCACCACGTCACCGAGCAGGCCGGGGTCCTCGGCCGGGTCGTCACGACGGCCGGGGCGCAGCTCGTCCATCGGGAAGGCGAGCACGTCGGTGGGGCCCGGCTCGTCCATCCACTGCACGTGCAGGCGCTCCATCGCGGCGGCGTCCACCAGTAGCACGGACAGTTCGGCTTGCGGGTGGATGCGCATCTCGTCGAGCACGTGACGGACCAGGTCCAGCAGCGCCGTGGGGTCCAGGTCGTAGCCGGACTCGTTGCAGATGTCGACATTCACCGCCGGCCGCCCTTGAGCCGCGGCGGGTCGGATTTCAGCTGCGTGGCGTCCCACCGGCCGTAGGCGTCGACGATGTCGGACACCAATCGGTGCCGCACCACGTCGCTGCTGGTCAACCAGGAGAAGTGCACGTCGCGCACCCCATCGAGGATCTGTTGGACGATTTTCAAGCCACTGGTCGTTCCGCTCGGCAGGTCGATCTGCGTGACGTCACCGGTCACCACGATCCTCGACCCGAAACCCAGCCGGGTCAGAAACATCTTCATCTGCTCCGGTGAGGTGTTCTGCGCCTCGTCGAGAATGATGAACGCGTCATTCAAGGTCCGGCCCCGCATGTATGCCAGCGGTGCCACCTCGATAACTCCG
The DNA here is from genome assembly GCA_036493475.1 of Sporichthyaceae bacterium. NCBI lineage: Bacteria > Bacillati > Actinomycetota > Actinomycetes > Sporichthyales > Sporichthyaceae > Sporichthyaceae bacterium. The sequence goes on from DASXPS010000119.1 coordinate 6,516, forward strand.
TCGGTGAGTAGCCGCGGCACCGTCTCCGCGTCGAGCATGTCGCGCAGCGCGTCGTACAGCGGGCGCAGGTAGGGGTCGATCTTTTCGTAGAGGGTGCCGGGCAGGAAGCCGAGACGTTCCCCTGCCTCCACCGCCGGGCGGGTCAGGATGATCCGGGTGACCTGCTTGGACTGCAGCGCCTGCACCGCCTTGGCCACCGCCAGGTAGGTCTTGCCGGTGCCGGCCGGGCCGATGCCAAAGGTGATCGTGTACTTGTCAATGGCGTCGACGTAGCGCTTCTGGTTCAGCGTCTTGGGACGGATGCTGCGGCCGCGGTTGGACAGGATGTCCGCGGTGAGCACGTCGGCCGGGCGCTCCAGGGTGTCCTGACGCAGCATCTGGATGGAGCGCTCGACGGAGTCCACGGACAGTGGCGCGCCGGTGCGCAGCACCACCACCAGCTCGTCGAACAGCCGCTCCAGCAGCGCCACCTCGGCCACCGGCCCGTTGACGGTGATCTCGTTGCCGCGGGCCAGGATGTCCACCGTCGGGAACGCCCGTTCCACCGCGCGCAGGTACTCGTCCCCGGTCCCGAGCAGGCCCACCATCGACACGGCGGGGGGCACCACGATCCGGTGTGAGGTCTCGGTCTCGGCCATTGCGCGCCATGCTACCCGGGGCGGGCCGCGACACCCTCGTGCCGAGGCCCGGGCTCAGCCCGGCGGCCAGGTGAACGGGCGCCCGCCGATCACGTGCCCGTGCACGTGAAACACGGTTTGCTGGGCGCCCGCGCCGGTATTGAACACCAACCGGAACGCATCCCCGACGCCCTCGGCCTTGGCCACCGCGCCGGCCGTCGCGGCCAGGCGCCCGGCCAGGTCGGGATCCGCGGCCGCGACCGCGGCGATGTCGGTGTAGTGCTCCTTGGTGATGACCAGCACGTGCACGGGGGCCTGCGGGTTGAGGTCCCGGAAGGCGAGGGTGTCCTCGGTCTCCGCAACGACGGTCGACGGGACCTCCCCGGCCACGATCCGACAGAACAGGCAATCCGCCACGCTGCACCGCCTCACCGAACTCGTCCGCTTCGGCTGTCAACCTATCGATGAGCTCGCGCGTCATTGACACGTGACAGTCACCGTGGGGGGAATCCGGGTGGACGCGAGGTGGGACGCCGACCAGGCGGTCACTGAGCTCTACGCGCGGCATTACCGCGGCCTGGTGCGCCTCTCCGCGCTCCTGCTGCGGGATCCGTGGGCGGCCGAGGAGGTCGTGCAGGACGCCTTCGTGGCGATGCACGGCGCCTGGCGCCGACTGCGCGAGGAGGACAAGGCGCTGGCGTATCTGCGCCGGGCGGTGGTGAACCGGTCGCGTTCGGCGCTGCGCCACCGCGCGGTGGTGGAGCGGCACAGCACCGCCGAGGAGTACCTGCCCAGCGCAGAGGTCGGCGCGTTGGCCCGGTTGGACGCGGACGCAGTCCTGGTCGCGCTGCGCGCGCTACCCGCGCGCCAACGCGAGGCATTGGTGCTGCGGTACTGGGCCGACCTGCCGGAGGCCGAGGTGGCCGCCGCGATGCGGGTCAGCAAGGGCTCGGTGAAGACGCACACGTCGCGCGGGCTGTCCGCCCTGCGCACGAGTCTGGAGACGATTCGATGAACGACGAACTGGAGTCGCGGCTGCGCGACGCCCTGCGGGCGCGGGCCGAGCGCACGCCGATCGCCGGGGACGGGCTGGAGCGGATTCGGACGCGGACGGCGCGGCCCCGGATGGGCCGGGTGCAGCCGGCGATCGCAGTCGGCGCGTTGACCGCGCTGGTGGTGGCGGGGGTGGCGACAGCGGTCGAGCGGGACCACGGCGGACGCTCGGACGTCGTACTGCCCGCCGGCACCGGGGCGCCGTCGCCGCGAGCGACCGCGCACCCGACCACCGGCCCGACTGCGTCCTCGCGTGCGTCGTGCGCGGACATGGACCCTTCGTTGTTCATCAGCTGCCCCGGCTTCCCGTCATCGGCCCTCCCGAAGGACACCGGCGGCGAGTACCTGGCGATCACCAAGCCGGCCAGCGGCGCGACCGTCGATCGCGACCTGACGGTCTCCGGCAGGGCGCGGGTGTTCGAGGCGCAATTCACCGTCGACGTGACGCAGAACGGCGTGGTGGTGCAGACCGCACCCGTCACCGCGTCAGCGGGCGCGCCGACCCTGGGCACCTGGTCGACGGTCTTCCACCTGGCACCGGGCAACTACCGGATCGAGGCCTACGAGCTCTCCGCCAAGGGTGACGGCACCAAGTCCGCGACCGACACCATCTGGATCACCGTCCACTAGCCACGCCCCATCACGCTTGTGTCCGAAGAAGAGTGTCCGCGCACCCTCACTTCTTCGGACGCAACGGTGGAGGGGTGTCAGCCCCAGCGGCCGAAGCGCAACGAGAGGACGGCGAGGGCGGCGGGACCGGCGGTGGAGGTGCGCAAGACCTCCGGACCGAGGCGGCAGCTGCGGGCGCCGGCTTCCTGAAAGGCCGTCAGTTCCTCGGCAGAGATGCCGCCCTCGGGTCCGACGACCACCAGCACCTCGCCGGTGGCGGGCAGCTCGACGGCGCTGATCGGGGCGGTGGCCTCCTCGTGCAGGACGAGGATGGCCGCGTCGCGGGCGGCCAAGGCCTTGGTGGTGGCGAGCGATTCGATGGCCGGGACACGCGGGCGACGGGACTGCTTCGCCGCCTCCCGGGCGTGCACTGCCCACCGGCCGCGAGCCTTCTCGCCGCGCTCCCCCGACCACACGGTGACGCACCGCGAAGCGGCCCACGGCACGATCGCGTCCACGCCGAGCTCGGTCATCAGCTCAACGGCCAACTCGCCCCGGTCGCCCTTGGGCAGCGCCTGCGCCACCACCAATCGCGGCACCGGCTCCGGCAGCCGCTCGACGTCGCGCACCTCGACAGTCAGCACGTCCCCAGTCGCCGCGCCCACCACCCCGCGCCCGACCACACCGTCGCCATCGGCCAGGTCCACGGCCTCGCCAACCCGCAGCCGGCGCACCTTCACCGCGTGCCGCCCCTCGGCCCCGCCGACCTCGACCGTGCCCGCGGCGCGCAGGCTGCCCGGCTGCACCAGGAACAGCGGCGCGCTCACCGCGCAAATCCTCCGCGGCGTGC
>DASXPS010000120.1 GCA_036493475.1 Sporichthyaceae bacterium
CAGCGTCATCTCCAACGAGGAGAACGTCTTGCCCGCGGGCCCGTGCGCGTGCGCGGCGGCGAGCACGTCGGGGCGGTGCGCGTGCACGGCGCAGTGGATGGCCACCGCGGCCCCGTTGACGGCCCGGCTGCCCTCGACCACCCGGCCCTCTTCGTTGACCCGCACCAGATCGGAGGAGCGGATCATCGCGAAGTGCATGCCGAACGGGTTCACCCAGAACGTGTCGGGCTCGGCGGGGTCGCGCACCGTGATGTGCCCGGCGACGCCCTCGTCCAGCCCGGCCCGGGAGAACATCCGGAACGCCGCGGCCAGCTTGGCCTTGCGGTGCGCGCGTTCCTCCGAGATGGAGTTGAACGTGGGGGGACTGGGGATGGCGAGCTGGACCCCGTTCACATCGGTCAGTGCCGCGTTGGCCAAGGGCTTGTCGGTGGTGGTCACGTGGTCGCCTCCTCGCTTCGGGTCCTACTACTCCATCCTTACGCGGCACCGCGCCGCTGTCACGCGCGCCCGGTGACCACTGGCGGACCGGGCGCCGGTCGGCCAAAATCTCCCTGTTTTCACAGCTTCCGGATGCATGCCGGCAGCCGTCCGGGGAATTCTCAAGCTGTACGTACCGAGCGGGGTTTGGCCGGGACGCAAACTCCCCTCGTACGGGCCCGCCGCCACCGGACATGGCCAGCGGTGCATCGATGGGTGGGAGCCTCTCCGGGGCTCCCACCCTGCCCGCTCCACCGGCCGCGATACTGCCCATCGTGCTGCAGCTGACCACCGTCGAGGTCAAGCAACTGTGGTGGTTCCTGGACGGCGCGATCATGAGCCCGGAGGCGCGGCATCGGCTCTGGGCCGCGTGGGGGTTCTGCCCCCGGCACACCTGGGCGCACTTCACCTGCGAACTGGAATTACGCGCCCTGCCGCGCGGCACGATCATCCTCTACGAGGACCTGCTCGGCCGGGCCGCGCGGCCCGCCCGCAACTGGGTCGGGCAGCTGCGCACCACCGGTCCGTGCCTGACCTGCGACTACCTCGCCGTCGGCGACGCCACCCGCGACGAGCAGGGCTGGGCCGAGGAGACCGCCGTCGTCAACCGGCACGAGCGGACTCTCACCCTGCTGCAGGAATGCCAGGTGCACTGGGAGCCGCGCACCTGCCCGGCGTGCCTCGGCGGGGCCGGCATGATCTGCCGCCCGCACCTGCTCGAGGACGGCGGGAAGCCCACCGATCGCGACGCCATCCTCGCCACGCTGAACGACCTGCGCCGCCGCGTCGAGGGCACCGGCGCTGCGATTTCCTGGCCCCGCCGCACCGTGCTGCCCCGCGAATGGGCCGCCGTGGTGGAGACCCTCGGCTGGTTCGCGGGTTGGGACGGGCTGCGCGCGATCCTGCCGGCCCGGCATTGACGGCTTACCCGGCGGCGCGGGCGCGGTAGAGGTCGCGCAACAGGGCGATCTCGGCCCCGTGGTGCAGGGCCTCGCGGTTGATGTGCAGGACGAGTTCGGCCATCGGGTGCTCGGCCCACGGGCCCTCCGCCGCCCCGCACGGCCGGGCCAGACCGTCGAGGCCCAGGCCCCGCACGCCGGCCGTCCAGGCGTCGTAGGCCGCGTCGAGTTGCGCCAGCGCCTGCGCCGCGCTGCCCGCGTAGGCGAAGGTGTTGTAATCGCACGGCGGCGCGCCGAAGTGATTCGCCGCCCGCATCCCGAACACGCCGACGATCAGGTGCGCGAGCCGCCACCCGATGGTCGTCACCGGCGCCGGGTCGGGCTCGGGAAACGCGAAGTCGACCCGGTACCGACCGGAGCCGGCGGTGACCGGCGCTGCCGAGCTGCCCTCGGGCCGGATCCCCCAGGCGTCGGGTGCCGGCTCCCAGAAGTACTCCTCGTCGGTGAGCCCGTGCATCCGCCGGCGCACGTGTTGCACCCACCACCAGCTCAATTGCTCGTCGAGCAACCGCGACCAGTCCATGGACGTTCCGGTCAGTTCCACGTCCAAACCCCTCGCACTCATCGAACGCACGTTCGATCCCATGCTAGTCTCGCCGTATGGCGGCGCTCACCCCGTACCGGCTGGTGAACGGCCGCCGGGTGTGGCGTCCGGAGGGCCAACCCGCCCGGCCGCCCGCGCCCGCGCTGCAGGCGTCCCTGCTCGACGTCGCCGAGGACGTCGGCTTCGGCCCCCTCGGCGACATCGTGCAGCGCCGGCAGCTGAGCAACGGCGCCTGGATCGACCTGCGCCGCGGCTGGGTCACCGGCTCCGCGCTGCTCTTCGAGCGCCTGCGCGACAACGCGCACTGGCAGTCCGAACGACGCCAGATGTACGACCGGGTCGTCGACGTGCCCCGGCTGAGCTGCTACCTGCGCGGCGACGTGCCCTGGCCCGACCCGTTCCTCTACGACCTCAAGGCCGCGCTCGACGCGCACTACGCCGCCGCTCTCGGCGAGCCGTTCCTGACCTGCGGCATGGCCTACTACCGCGACGGCCGCGACTCCGTCGCCTGGCACGGCGACACCATCGGCCGGTCCAGCACCGAGGACACCATCATCGCCATCGTCTCGGTCGGCGCGGCGCGGTCGTTCCTGCTGCGCCCCCGCGGCGGCGGCCCGTCGATCAAGCTCGACGTCGGGCACGGCGACCTGCTCGTCATGGGCGGCTCGGCGCAACGCACCTGGGAACACCGCGTGCCCAAGACCGCGAAAGACGTCGGCCCGCGGATCAGCATCCAGTACCGCTGCCGCGACGTCGCGTGAATCAGCCGGCCTGACGCTCCGTCAGCGGGAGCCGCACGACGAACCGGGTGTCACCCGGCACGGACTGCACGCTCAGATCGCCGCCGTGGCGCTCCACCACGATCCGGTAGGAGATGTCCAACCCGAGCCCGGTGCCCTGCCCGACCGGTTTGGTGGTGAAGAACGGCTGGAAGATCTTCAGTTGCAGCTCTTCCGGGACGCCCGGGCCGGTGTCACAGATCTCCACCCGCGCGCAGTTGTCCTCCCGCAGGGTCCGGATCGTCAGCGTGCCCGAACCGTCCATTGCCTGGATCGCGTTGTCGATGAGGTTGGTCCAGACCTGGTTGAGCTCGGCCGGGTAGGCCGGGACCGGCGGCAGGCTGCGATCGAACTCTTTGACGATCGTCAGGCCCTCGGCCTTCCCGGTCAGCAGCATCAGCGTGCTTTTCAGCCCGAGGTGGATGTCCACCGGCTCATACGGCGTGCGGTCCATGTGTGAGTACTGCTTGGCCGCGCCGATCAGCGTGGAGATCCGGGTCACCGAGTCGGTGATCTCGGTGAGCAGGGTTTCGGTCTCCAGCGTCGAGGCCAGCCAACGCAGCGCGCTTTCCAACAGTCCGGGCGGGGCGCCCGCGGCGATCTTGTCCAGGCACTCGTCCGTGGTGCCGCCCGCGGCGAACACCGGCGCGAGTTCCCACCCGCCGGCCACGCTGTGGCGATCCATCCAGTCCGAGATTTCGTCCTCGCGTTCGGAGGCCTCCAACGCACTGAGATCCGGCGCCTTGGCCGCGGTGAGCACCGCCTCTTCCTGGATGTCCACCAGCAGGCGCAGCAGGTCCCGGTCGAGGTCGTCGTCGGCCAACTTGGCCAGCTTGTGCCGCATCGCGCCGACCCGTTCCCGCAGCCCGGCCACCGCCCGCACCGCCGCAGCCGCCGGGTTGTTCAACTCGTGGGTGAGGCCCGCGGTGAGCGCGCCCAGCGCCAGCAGTTGCTCGCGCCGGCCGACTGTCTCCTGCGAGTTCCGCAGCCCGACGAACATGCCGTCGAGCAGGTGCACCGCCATCGGGAACCAGGTCTTCATCAGCGTCACCAGGTGCTCGGCGCGCAGCACGAACAGCCGCGAGTCGGTGAGCACCCGCGCGGAGATCGTGTATCGCTGCGTCGTCTCGTCCTGGACGAACGCCCGCATCGCGCCGGCGTAGGACCCGATGCGCTCGCTCCGGTTGGTCTCCACCTCGTCCCGGCCGACCCGCTGGGTCAGCTGGATCGAGCCGGACAGCAGCATCACCAGCACCTCGGCCGGGTCCCCCTCGCGCAGCACGACGGTCCCGGCGGGCGCCTCACTGACCCAGCCGCGTTCGCTGACCCAGGCGAGCTGTTCGGCGTTGAGGCCCTCGAACAGGAACAACTCGCGCACCTGTTCCGGCGTGAGCCGGACGCCGGTGTCGGTCATCACGTCAGACGCGTTCATGAGCTGGCCAGGAATCGGTGTGCCAGGGTGACGGCCATCGCGCCCTCGCCGACGGCCGAGGCCACCCGCTTCACCGACTCGCTGCGCACGTCGCCGGCCACGAATACCCCCGGCATGCTCGACTCCAGTAACCACGGGTCGCGCTCCAACACCCAGCCCGCCGGGCGCCGGCCGTCCACCATCAGGTCGGGGCCGGTGAGGATGAAACCGTGGCGGTCGCGGGCCACCATGCCGTCCAGCCAGTCGGTGCGGGGTTGGGCGCCGATGAACACGAAGCAGTGGCTCGCCTCGACCAACTCGGTGGTTCCGGTCGGGGTGTGCCGCAGGGTGAGCGCCTCCAGGTGCTCCTCGCCGTGCGCCTGGTCGACGACCGTGCAGCAACGGACGGAGACGTTTTCGATCGCGTCGAGTTGCTCGATCAGGTAGTGCGACATGCTCGCCTGCAGGCCCGTGCCGCGGATGAGGAGGGTCACGCTCTTCGCGGTGCCGGCGAGGTAGACCGCGGCCTGCCCCGCGGAGTTCGCGCCGCCGACGATGTAGACGTCCTGGTCCGCGCAGTTGGGCGCCTCGGTGGCCGAGGACCCGTAGTACACCCCGCGCCCGGTCAGGTCCTTGGCGCCCGGGCAGTCCAGTTCGCGGTAGTACACGCCGGTCGCCACGATCACGGTGTGCGCGCCCACCTCGGCGCCGTCACCCAGGCAGACCGACAGCGCGGAACCGCGCACCTTCAGCCCGGCGACATCGCGTGCGGTGAGGATCTCGGTGCCGAATTTGACCGCCTGCCGCCGCGCGCGATCGGCCAGTTGCCCACCTGACACACCGTCAGGAAAGCCCAGGTAATTCTCGATGCGAGAGGACTGCCCGGCCTGTCCACCCGTGGCCTTCTTCTCGATCAGCAACGTGCGCAGGCCCTCGGAGGATCCGTAGACCGCCGAGCCCAGGCCCGCGGGCCCACCGCCGATGACCACCAGGTCGTAGAACTCCTCGACCGGGGTCGTGGACAGGCCGACCGCCGCGGCCAGCTCCGGGAACGTCGGTTCGATCAGCGCGACGCCCTCCGGGGTCACCACGACCGGCAGGTGGTCGGGGTCGGCGCCGGCCGCGTCCAACAGCCGCACGCCCTCGGCGGAGTCCGCGGTGAACCAGCGGTAGGGCACCGCATTGCGGGCCAGGAACTCCCGCGCGCTGTAGGACGGCGCCGACCAGCGGTGCCCGACCACCTTCACCTCGGTGGTCGCGGCGTCCGGCTCACGCGCGTAGGACTCGAGCATGGCGTCCAGCACCGGGTAGAGCTTCTCCTCCGGCGGGTCCCACGGCTTGAGCAGGTAGTGGTCGACGTCGACGACGTTGATCGCCGCGATCGCGGCGTCGGTATCGGCGTAGGCGGTCAGCAGCGCCCGCCGCGCCCTCGGGAACAGGTCCATCGCGGCCTCGAGGAACTCGATGCCGCTCATCTCCGGCATCCGGTAGTCCGCCAGCAGCACTGCGACCCGGCCGCCGCGCAGCTTGATCTCGCGGAGCACCTCGAGGGCGTCGGCACCGGATTCGGCGCGCACGATGCGGTACGCCTCGCCGTACTTGCGGCGCAGGTCGCGGGCGACCGCGCGGGACACCGAGGGGTCGTCGTCGACGGTGAGGATCAGCGGCCGGTCGGCGGGCTCGGTGGTCTCGGGCGTGGTCACGAGGGCCATTCTTACTCGCCGCGGCCGCGCGTGCGTTTCGGGCAGGCGAACGGCCCGCCGGGCGAACCCGGCGGGCCGACGTCCTGACTACTTCGCCAGGTGCGTGGTGGTGTCGACGCGGCCGCTGTTTCCGGCGTTGTCCGCGGCGGTGATCGCCAGGTGGTAGTCGCCGTCCGGGGCGTTGGCGGGCACGGTGATCACGGCCTGCCAGGTGCCGTCGGCGGCGTTGCCGCTGCTCAGCGTGGCGGGCTGGGAGTAGACGGCGCCGTTCGGGCCGTCGAACTCGAACGCCACGTTCTTGACCCCGGAGAAGTCGTCGGTGACCCGGGCGGTCACGGTCAGGGTCAGCGAGCCGTTGTAGTGCACGACGTAGGCCACCTGCCAGGACAACGCGGCCGGTTTGGTCACGTCCCCCGCGTTGGTCTGCGTCACCAGCGGAACGCTGACGGCGTGGTTGCTGTTGCCGGCGACGTCCACCGCGGTGGCGCCCACCGTGTAACTGCCGGCCGGGGCGCCGGCGGGCATAACGATCGTGGCCTGCCAGGTCCCGTCGAGAGCCGTGCCCGCGGTGCGGGTGGCGGGCTGCGAGTAGACGGCACCGTTGGGTCCGTCGAGCTCGAGCTGCACGGTGTTGACCCCGGACAGGTTGTCGGTGACCCGCGCGCTCACCGTCTCGGACTTGGGGCCGGTCGAGGTGTCGACGTTGGCCGCCGAGACGCTCCAGGCCGCGACGACCGGCTTGGTCACGTCGCCGACAGGGCCCGGGGTCGGGGTCGGGGCCGCGTCGCAGGACACTGGCTTCTTATTGGCAGCGCAGGTGTTGTGGCCGGCACCGCCGTCCAGCTTGTCCGACCCGCTACCGCCGATGAGGGTGTCGTTGCCCGCGCCGCCGATGAGGGTGTCGTTGCCGCTGCCGCCGTCGATGACGTCGTTGCCGCCGCGACCGTCGATGGTGTCGTTGCCGCCCAGTCCGCAGATGACGTCGTTGCCCGACGTGCCGCGCAGGTGGTCGGCGTGCTTGGTGCCGACGATCGTGCAGCGCACCCCGGTCGAGGTCTTCTGCGTGGCCGCGGAGGCCGAGGACATCGGGAGCTGTGCCACCAGCGCGGACACGGTCACCAGGCCGAAGACAGCGACAACCCGACGAACCGAACCTGTGTGCTTGCTGGACATTCATCCCCCTGCGTATCGAACTGCGTAAAGCCGACACCGGTTCGACGTTCGGCGGGGGAGCCGGCGACTCGTACTTTCGGACAACACAACTGGCCGAAGGTGCCATGACCCGGGGCGTGGTCATGTGCCTCTTGTCCGGTGTTCACCTGGTGGTCGCCGTCGGCTGAAAGCGTCCCCGGTATCGCCTGCCGACAGGGGAGCACGCCCATGCACAACGTCTCGTTCTTGGTGATCATGGTCGTGGTCACCGCGCTGGCCTTCGACTTCACCAACGGCTTCCACGACACGGCCAATGCCATGGCCACCTCGATCGCCACCGGGGCGCTCAAGCCCAAGGTGGCGGTGAGCATTTCCGCGGTGCTGAACCTGGTCGGGGCGCTGCTGTCCACCGCGGTGGCCAAAACCGTCTCCGGGGGCCTGGTCGACGACAAGAAGGTCTCCGCGGCGATGATCTTCGGTGGCCTGGTCGGGGCGATTCTGTGGAATCTGCTGACCTGGTTGGCGGGTCTGCCATCCAGCTCCTCGCACGCGCTGTTCGGCGGCCTGATCGGCGCGGTCTGGGTGGGCGCCGGCGCCGACGCGGTGCACTGGGACCGGCTGATCGACAAAATCCTGGTGCCCGCCGTCGCCTCGCCGATCGTCGCCGGCGTCGCGGCCCTGGTGGCCACCTACATCGCCTACCGGGCGATCAACGCCAACAAGAAGGTCGACGTCGAGCCGGTCTACCGTCGCGGGCAGGTCCTGTCCGCCTCGATGGTTTCCCTGGCGCACGGCACCAACGACGCGCAGAAGACCATGGGCATCATCACCCTGACGCTGATCGCGTCCGGATCGCTGGCACCGGGCTCCGGCCCGCCGCTGTGGGTCATCCTCTGCGCGGGTTCGGCCATCGCCCTGGGCACCTACCTGGGCGGTTGGCGGATCATCCGGACCATGGGTAAGGGCATCACCGACGTACACAGCCCGATGGGCTTCGCCGCGGAGACCGCGTCCACCGCGGTGATCCTGGCCTCCTCGCACCTGGGCTTCGCGCTGTCCACCACGCACGTCTGCTCCGGCGGCATCATGGGCGCCGGCGCCGGCCGCAAGCTCGCCGATGTGCGCTGGTCGGTGGCCCGTCGCATGGCCATGGCCTGGATCGTCACCCTGCCCTCGGCGGCCGTCGTGGGCGCGGTGGCGGCGGAGTTCGCCACCCGCGGCTGGTTCGGCGTAGTGGTCATCGCGGTGGCGCTGATCGGTGCTGCCGGGGCGATCTTCCTGATGTCGCGCAAGAACGCGGTCAGTTCCGACAACGTCAACGAGAGCCACGAGGTCAAGCTGCGCAGCGAGCCCGAGCCGCAGCGGCGCGAGCCGGCGCTGGCCGGGGTCTGAGGAGGAAGGAACATGCCGAGTATCAAGTGGGCGAGCCTGTGGCAGGTCGCCGAGGTCAGCTTCGCGGCCACCGTCAGCATCGTGGTGCTGTTCACCCTCGCCGCGTTCACCAACGTCCTGGCACTGCAGGAGGGACCGGGCATCAGGCGCGGCACTCATCAGCTGACCGCCGCGCTGTGCTACTCGGCGATCATCTGCTCGGTCGCCTACGGCATCTATTTGATCGTGCCGCAGTTCCACAAGTGACACCCAGAACCAGCTGAATCCCGGCAGCGGCCCAGCGCACCCGGGCTGATCCACTACAGTCCGGGTCATGCTCGACACCGGGTGGGTATTTGGACTTGTCGGCGCCGGGGGCTTTGCGCGAGAGGTAATGCCATTCGCCATCCAGGCGCTGGCCGCCCGGGCGAACGACAACGTCGATAATCGCGTCTTCTTCGTGGAAACCGAGCCCCATCATGACGCGATCAACGGGATCAAGTGCATCTCGGAAGCCGAATTCTTCCAACTGGACTGCGATCGTCGACTGTTCAACATCGCCGTGGCGGACTCACAGATCAGGCAACGCCTCTCGCAGGAATGGCTGGCCCGAGGTGCCGTACCGGAGTCGTTGGTTTCTCCCACCGCCACGGTGCTGGCGGGCAACAGCATCGGTGCTGGGGCCCTTCTGTGCGGTTATTCAGCCGTAACTTCCAACGCCCGGATCGGCGACTTCTTCCACGGAAACATCTACTCGTACGTCGCTCACGACTGCGTCATCGGGGACTTCGTAACATTTGCACCGCAGGTTGCGTGCAATGGGAACATCCATATTGGCGACCACGCCTATGTCGGCACGGGTGCCGTCATAAAGCAGGGGACTCCCGATCACCCGCTGCTCATCGGTGAGGGTGCAGTTATCGGGATGGGTGCCGTCGTGACGAAGGACGTGGAGGCCCACACGACCGTCGTTGGGAATCCCGCTCGCCCAAGGTGATAGCGGCCCGGGTCCTCAGCGCACGCAGGTGGGCTTGCTGCCGCCGGGTGCCGACCAACCGCCGGTGCTGAGCTGTTCGAAGAACAAGCAGCCGCCGCTGACCGCATGGGACTGGTTCGGGGTGAAGGTGATCGGCGCGGCCAGGCCACCGAGGGTCTCGTGCTTGATCATGCCGAGGCCCTTGAGCACCAGTGTGGTGGTGATGGGGCCGGAACGCGCCTCGGCGGCGACGTGCTCGATCGCGGCGCGTAGCAGCTCACCGGCGGTCCACGCCATGACTGAGGCACCGTCAGGTGGGGTCTCGGGGGAGTATGTGGCCAGCGCGGCCCGGTAGGCCTTGAGCCCGGGGGTGTCGTTGAGGAGCCACGGGGCCTCACCGGACACCGTCACCACCCCGAAAGAGCGCAGCACCGTGTCCGCCGACTGCGCCGGACTGAGCAGGCCGCCGCCGGTGGCGATCAACGGCCGGAAACCGATGGCCTGGCAGGACCGCACCAGCCGGGTGATCGACGCCCCGTCCATCGCCGCACCGAGCAGGTCCACCTTCGCGTTGCGGGCGTTCGCACACTGCGCGGTGAAGTCGGGTTGGGTGATGGACACCGGTGCGTCGTAGACCAGCTGTGCGCCACCGGCCGCGGCGAACTGCTTGCCCTTCTTCGCCAGGACGGTGCACGGCGCCGCCTCCACGCAGTACAGCAACCCGAGCCGCTTCATGCCGCGGTCCACGCCGTTGCGGATCAGGCCGATCGCCTGGTCGTCGATCGACGCACTGTCCGGGAAGAACCAGGGGCTGGCGTAGAAGTCGTCGGTGACCGCGGACCCGCCGATCACCGGGACCTTGTCGGCCTCCACCGCGGGCCGGAACCCGGCGATGGACAACGGCAGCAGCGTGCCGACGAAGGCCACGACGTGATGCTGGTGCACCATGTCGTGCTCCTCCGACGCCGCCCGACCCGGATCCCCGCCGTCGTCGGCGGCGAACACCTGCACCGGGTGGCAGGCCAACCCGCCGCGGGTGTTGAGGTCACGGACCCAGACCGCGAGCGCCGAGCGGGCGGGACCGGTGATGGCCCCGGCGACCCCGGAGAACGTGCCGACCTGGCCGATGTTCACCGGGTCCAGCGGGTGATCGCAGGATTCGCCCGGTGCCGCCGCCGCTTGGCCGGCGGCGGTCTTCTTGGTGTTCGCCGCGGCCGGCGCCGGCGCGTTCTTGCGGGCGGGGCCGACCACGACGGTGGACGTCGATCCGGGTGCGGCCGGCGCGGCGACCTGTGGGGTCCCCGCCACCGGCGCGGGCGCTGGCGGGGCGGCGGCTGACTTGAGTTCGTCGATCGAGTCCTGTGCCAGGTGCACGGTCTGCCCGTCCACGCCGGCGAGCACCGCGTCGTGGCTCATCCGGGTCCCGCACGCGGCGAGCAGGCTCAGACAGGCGAGGCCGGCGATGACCCGGACGCGTGGGTGCACCGCATAGTTGTATGGGATAAAAGCGCTGCGACCAAATGGTGCTCAGCGCAGTGCCGCGGCCAGTTCCTCGTGCAGGTGGGTCAGCGCGCTCTCGTAGCGGGCGAACACCACGTCGTCGCTGCGCCCGGTCAGGCCGTGCTGGACGCCCTCGGCCATGGCCCGGTCCTCGCGCAGGCCGGCCTCCACGAACGCGATGTCCCGGTGCGCGGACTCCGGCACGGAGCCGTCCGGCGCCGCGGTGGCCAGCTTGTAGATCTCCAGCCGGCCGTGCCCGACGTCGATCGGCTCGATCGCGATCACCGCGGTGTGCGAGGTGAGCCGGACGATCACCGCGTTGGGGAACACGTGGTCCAGTTGGGTGATCATGCCGTCGATGCTCCAGCTGTCCCGCGGGCGCTCGCGCAACGTCTCGATCCGGCGGAACGGGAACGTGATGCGGTTGTGCGGTCCGCTCTGCTCCAGCACGGTGAGGTTGTCGTAGCCGAACGGCAGGAACGTGGTGGGGTGGGTGGCCCGGATGTGGTAGCCCTCCAGGAAGCCCTCGGCGAGCACCTTCCAGTTGCAGGCCACGGTCATCGACACGTGCTCGACGAGAATCTGATTGGGGATCAGACCGGGCAGGGTGGCCACCGATTCGAAGTCGTCGGCGTCCTGGTTCACCCAGATCACCCCCGCGCGCTCCTGACAGGCGACGGGGATCAACCCGCGGGTGGCGGGATCCAGGCCGGGAAAGCCGTCGGCGTGCGGGATGTGCGACAGCGATCCGTTGAGCGCGTAGACCCAGCCGTGGAACGGGCAGACCAGCGCCCGCGCGCAGCCGGAGCCCTCGACCACCGGGGTGCCGCGGTGTCGGCAGGAGTTGCGGTAGGCGCGCACCCGGCCGTCGTTGTCGCGGACCGCGACGATCGGCACGCCGGCCGCGTCGCGGGCGTGGTAACTGCCGGGCTGGGGGAGCGACACCGAGGGGCAGAACGGGACCGGCCGGCGGCGCAACAGGGCGATCTCACGGCCGAGCCGGTCGGGTTCCACGTAGTGCTCGATGGGAACCCGACCGGTCCGTGGGCCTTCGTCGGTGGTGCCGGCCGCGCTGTGCGCCAGCAGCCGTTCGATGACCTGGACATCGTCCAGGTAGCAGGACGGTGGGGCGGCGACGGCGGTCACAAATCCGACGTTACTCCCCAGTAGGGGTGGCTGTCACTAGCTTTGCGGCTCGTCCGCGGGGCCGTCGGCGAGGATCAGGTAGAGCTCGCGGCGGGCGCGTTCCAGCACGGCGCGGGCGGCCTCGATCTGGGCCTTGCTGCCGGTGCGCGCGATGGTGCGGCTGGCCATGGCCAGCGCCTCGAAGATCTCCCGGCCGGAGACCCGACCTGATTCGGTCATCGCCTCGAACGGGTCGGTGGGTGCGGTGTCCGGGTCGGCCAGCAGGGCGCGGCCGGACTCGGTGAGCGTGGCGAGCTTGCGACCGCCCGCGCTCTCGGTGCTGACCAGGCCCTCGTCCTCGAGCAGGGCCAGGGTGGGGTAGATCGCGCCGGGGCTGACCTTCCACGCCCCGTTGGTGCGCTCGGCGATCGCCTGCATCAGCTGGTATCCGTGCATCGGCTCCTCGCCGAGCAGGATCAGGACCGCGGCGCGGACGTCCCCGCGCTGCGCGCGGCCGCGTGGCCCGCCGCGGTGGTGATGTCCCCGGCGACCGGGGCGCGGCTCACGTTCCGGGCCCGCGCCGGGACCCTCCCAACGCTGGCGTCCGGGCTGAAACTCCTCGTGCCGGTGGTGCCGGTGGTGGTGCTCGTGCATATGACTCCTTGGTGTCCGAGCGCCCATTGCGCTCGATGCACTCACGATATATCGCGATGCACTCTTTGGCAACTGGCTGCCGGACAGTTTTCCGAACACCGACGCCCCTACGCTGACCGTGCGCACAGAACCGGGAGGTGGCCGCATGCCGGTCGCGGTGTCATACGAGATGGCCGGCCCCAACGACGGGCCGACGGTGGTGTTGGCCCACTCGGTGGGCTCCACCCGGGCCATGTGGGAACCGCAGGTCCCGGTACTGGCCGACGCCGGCTTTCGGGTGATCTCCTACGACGCCCGCGGCCACGGGAAGTCCCCGGTGCCCAACGGCCCGTACGCCATGGATGACCTCGCCGAGGACCTGACCGCGCTCCTGGACACCACCGGCACTGAGCGCGCGCACATCATCGGGCTGTCCATGGGCGGGATGACCGCGATGGCCCTGACGGCCCGTCACCCCGAGCGGGTGGCCAGCCTCGCGCTGCTGTGCACCTCGGCATTCCTGCAGCCCGCGCAGTTCTGGCTGGACCGGGCCGCGACCGCGCGGTCCGCGGGCACGGCGGCGATGGCCAAAGTGGTGGTGGCCCGCTGGTTCACCGCTGAGACGTGTAGCGCAGAGCCCGAGCTGGTCGCCGAGGCCGTCGCCATGGTCGCGTCCACCCCGGACGAGGGCTACGCCGCGTGCTGTGAGGCCATCGCCGCGATGGACCTGCGCGCCGGGCTGCCCGCCGTCGCGGTGCCCACCCTCGCGCTGGCGGGTGCCGAGGACCCGGCCACCCCGCCGGAACACCTGGCATACATCGCCGATCACGTCCCCGGCGCGCTGCTGGCGGTGATCCCGGATGCGGCGCACCTGGCCAACCTGGAGCGCCCGGAGCAGGTGAACACCGCGTTGCTCGCCCATCTCGAACTCGCCCGCCGATGACCGCCACCGTGCCCGGCCGTACCCGGTTCTGCCCCGACGCGGACGCGGCCGTCGCGGACGTCGCCGACGGCGCCACGGTGCTGATCGGTGGCTTCGGTACCGCCGGGCAGCCGGTGGCGTTGATCGACGCACTGCGCCGGCAGGGTGCCCGCGATCTCATTGTGGTCAGCAACAACGCCGGGAACGCCGACGTCGGGCTGGCCGCCCTGCTCGCCGCCGGTCAGGTGCGCCGGGTGATCTGCTCCTATCCGCGGCAGTCCGACTCCTGGGTCTTCGACAAGCTCTACCGGGACGGGCAGATCGAGCTCGAGCTGGTCCCGCAGGGCACGCTGGCCGAGCGCATGCGCTGCGCGGGTGCCGGCCTGGGTGGCTTTTGGTGTCCGACCGGCGCGGGCACGCCGCTGGCCGAGGGCAAAGAGACCCGGCTCATCGACGGGGTGGAGCACGTGTTGGAACTGCCGCTGCGCGGCGACGTCGCCCTCGTGCAGGCCCATCAGGCCGATGAGATGGGCAACCTCGTCTACCGGCGCACCGCCCGCAACTTCAACCCGGTGATGGCCACCGCGGCCACCGCCACCGTGGTGGCGGTCTCCGCGGTGGTGCCGCTGGGCGGGTTGGACCCCGAGGTGATCGTCACGCCGTCGCTGTATGTGGACCGGGTTGTGGTGGTGCCGACATGACGGCCGCTCAGATCGAGACCGTCGAGCATCTCGACCGCGGTCCGCTGTCCCGCGAGGAGATCGCGGCGGGGGTCGCCGCGATCATCCCGACCGGCTCCTACGTCAACCTCGGCATCGGCCTGCCCACCCTGGTGGCCGACCATCTGCGCCCGGAACAGGGCGTGGTGCTGCACACGGAGAACGGCATGTTGGGCATGGGCCGCGCGGCGCTGGACGGGGAGATCGACCCGGACCTGATCAACGCCGGGAAGATCCCGGTGATCGCGGCGCCGGGCGCCAGCTACTTCCACCAGGCCGACTCGTTCGCGATGATGCGCGGCGGGCACCTCGACGTGTGCGTGCTCGGCGCCTTCCAGGTCGCCGTGGACGGTGACCTGGCCAACTGGCACACCGGCGAACCCGACGCCATCCCGGCCGTCGGCGGCGCGATGGACCTGGCCATCGGGGCCAAGCAGGTCATCGTCACCATGCCGCTGTTCGACCGCGCCGGTAGGGCGAAGCTGGTTCTGCGGTGCAGCTATCCGCTGACCGGGGTGCGCTGCGTCGGCCGGGTGCACACCGACCACGCGACCTTCGTGTTAGCCGCTGGCCGGGTGCACGTCGAGGCGACATTCGGCATCACGGTGAACGACCTGACGCAGCGGGTGCCTGTGCTCGGTCATCCCGCGTGGACGTAGCTTCGCCGACGCGATCATTGCGATGTTGTTGTGGTGTGATTGTGGACGTAGAACGAGTAATTGACAAGTAGCGGTTATATCGATGAACTTTGAATATGACGAGGCGTCAGATCGCTGAGCAGAAACGAAGCGACACGCCGCGCAGCATTAATTGATATTTCATATTCGACATGAACCCGCAGGTCAGCGCCGTCTGTTCAGTGCCGAATTGCCTTCGTGAGGACCTATCCTGGAAAGGTCAGGGCAGCACCAATACGGTCATCGTTATGGTGAAACGGTGGCGGCTGAAGGTGAACCGAATGCTGGCTGAAACGCTGGGCGTCGAGGCATATTCGGGGGCTTCGGACCTGAGTTTTGCCCCGCGCAGACCGCTTCCGCCGGACGCTCTGCGCCCCGCCGAGCCCGGCTCCCGGTTGCTGGCGGCTCCGGTATTCGTCCTGTGCTCGGTCCGGTCGGGTTCCACGCTGCTGCGCATGCTGTTGAACGCCCACCCGGCCGTACATGCGCCGCACGAATTGCACCTTGGTGGCTTGCAGGTGCACGCGGCGTCCAAGCGCACGGCTGCGGCGTTCACCGGACTTCGGCTCAACTCGGTGGAACTGGAACATCTGTTGTGGGACCGAGTGCTGCATCGGGAACTGCAACGATCGGGCAAGCAGATCCTGGTGGAGAAGACGCCGAATAACGCCCTGATCTGGCAGCGGTTGGTGGCTTGTTGGCCGGACGCCCGCTTCCTTTTCCTGTTGCGCCACCCGGCCACCGTCACCGCGTCCTGGAAAGACGCGCACTCCGGTCGGCGCAGTCGGGACGAGGTGCTGGCCAAGGTGTTGCGGTCGATGCGGGCGGTGGAGTCGGCGCGGAAAAACCTGTCCGGCGTGACAGTGCGGTACGAGGATCTGACCGCCGAGCCGGCGGCGCAAACCCAACGCGTCTGCTCGTTCCTCGGCATCGACTGGGACCCGGGAATGCTCGAGTATCTCCATGGGGGCGAATCGTTCACCCGTGGTCTCGGCGACTGGCGGGGAAAAATCCGTTCGGGTCGGGTGCAGCCGGCCCGGCCGCTGCCGGCCGAGCCGATCCCACCGGAACTGCTCGAGATCTGTGGGCAATGGGGTTATCTTCCGGGCGTCTGACCGTGTCTGCACTTCGCTTTGCGGGTGGACCGCGCCCCGAGGACAGGGACCGCGCGGCCGAGGAACTCGCGTGGGCGCCCACCGCGTACGGGGAGTTGAGCCTGCGTCGGCAGTCGGGGTCGCACGGGCGCCCCGCTGAGCACGAGATCACGTTGAACAACGTGTGCCTGTCGTCCAGCAAGTTCGCGGTCGGTGGGGTCGAGCTCGTTCGCCGGGCGCTGGCCGAACTCGTCGGAGATCGCTGGGACGTCGCGGTCGGTGGGCTCGGCCTCGGCTTCACTGCTTGCGCTGTGCTGGACGACCGGCGAGTGGCGACACTGCTGGTGGTCGATACGATTCGCGACATCGCGGAGTGGGCGCGCGCGGGCCTGCTCCCGGACGGGCCACGCGTCACCGCCGATCGCCGCACCCGATTGGTCGTCGATGATCTGCTGAATGCTCTCGGGCCGGATCCGGCGCAGCCGGAGTCGCGGGGACCGCGGTTCGACGCAGTCATCATCGACGTCGTTCACCTGTCGAACCCGCCGTTGGGTGTTGGCCACCTCGACTTCTGGACCCCGGAAAGTCTGCGTCCGGTGGCGGACATGCTGCGATCCGGCGGCGTGTTCGCCGTGTGGTCGGACACGCCTCCGGACATCGGCCGTCTGCGGTTGTTGCGGTCCCTGTTCGGCGATGTGGTCGCGCGCCCGTTGGCTTTCGAGGACTCGGTGCAGGGTTTGCTCGGGGTGCACACGATGTACGTCGCGCGCGTCGCCGACCGCTCGAGCGCCACCCCGCCGGCGCGCCGTCACTAGGACACCGGACCACCGGTCGGGGCCCCTGAAGCACGTGAATCGGTGATTGCCTCAGCGTCTCGCGCCGGTCAGCTCAGGCCGGCCAGCAACGCCGCGAACGCGGTCTTGTTGAACAAGGTGTTCTGGTCGATCTCCTTGCCGTCCAGCTTCAGGTCCGGGGTGCCGGTGTTGCCGTCCCGGCTGGCCCGGTCATCGACCTGCTTGGCCCAGCTCGCATAGATCTGGTTGCGCACGGCCTGCACGTAGGCCTGGTCGGTCAGCCCGACCTTGGCGCCGAGTGCCAGCAGGTCGTCGATGGTGTAGCCGCCGGTGCGCTCCTCCGGCTGGTTGGCGTACATCTCCTGACGCAGCGCGTTGAACTTGCCCTCGTCCTGCGCGGCGCCCAACGCGGCCACCGCGCGCACGCTCTCCGGGCCGAGGAAGCTACGCATCCGGTACTCGACCTTCACCTGCCCGGCGGTCACCGCCGCGGTCAGCGCCGGTGCCGAGGTGGTCTCGAACTCCTTGCAGATGGGGCATTGTGGGTCCTCGTAGGCGATCACCGTGTGCGGTGCGGTCGGGTTGCCCACCACGACGCCGCCCGCGGCGGTGACGCCGGTCGGGATGCGGGTGGGCGCACCGGGTGCGGTGGCCGCGGCCACCGAGACGCCGGTGAGCGCGCCGATGACCAGGGCGCCCGCGACGCCGGCCGTGGTGAGGCGCTTGGCCCGGCGGAAGCTTTCCGCGTTGGCCTGCGCGCGCACCTGCGCGGTGCGGGTACGCAGTCCCGTGGGAACCGCGGCCAGCCGCGGGTTGATCGAGGCGCGGGAGTGCCCGATGACCGCGATCAGCACCGCGACGGCGAGCATGCCGAGGTCGCGGGCGATCTCCCCGCCGTAGTGCGGATGCTCGGTGACACCGCCGTTGCCGAAGCAGCCGCACTCGATGCGCAGGCCGCGGGCGTCGGCGCTGATGATGCCGATGGTGAACGCGGTCAGCAGCCCGGCGGCCACGGACGCGGTGAACCGTAGTGCGACGCCGGCCAGCAGCGCGATGGACAGCACGAGTTCGAAGGCGGGCAGGCCGCGGCCGACCGCCGTGGCCAAACCGTTGGGCAGCAGGTCGTAGGCGCGCACCGAGCGCACTGTGGCCTGCGGGTCGGTGATCTTGGCCAGCGCGGCCCAACCGAACACGACGGCGAGGCCGACGCGGCCGAGGGTGGCGGCGATCCCCGCGGCGGGGTGGGCCAACCGTGGCGGTTTGTTCGGTGCCGGTGACGCGGTGGTTCGGTCCAGTGTGGTGGGCATGTGAGTCTCCGTCAGATGTGGTCGGGGCCCGGCCCCGCACGTCGCGGGACTCAGGTGGGAAGCGGCGAGCTGCGCACTCCCAGCGGGGGACCACGACGGGGACGGCGGCGGACCGGCAACAACGAGGGCCGGACACCACGCTCCGGAGCGGGCGGCAGCGCGACGGCAACAGCCGGGGCCGGCAGCGGCGCGGTGATCGCGCGTACCAGCAGGCGCCATGCGGCGGGCACCATGCTCAGCGCCGACTGCAGCAGGGCCAGCGCCGCGGTGAACGCATCCAGCGCGCCGCGGGTGCCGCGCACACCGATGGCCAACGCCAGGCAGGCCACCATTTGCACGGCGAGCAGTCCCCAGCCGGCGTCCGCAGTCAGCCGGCCGAGCAGGCCGCCGGCGGTGCGCCGCGCGGACGGGCAGCACACCAGGCCGCGGGCACCCTCATGCGGTGTCCAGCCGTCGGCCAGCACGGCGACTGCGTGCGTGCCCAGTTGGGCCGCGGCGAACACCGCCGCCAGGGTGCGGATGCGGGTGGCGCGGGCGGCCAGTGGCCACAACACGAGGGTGAGCAGCAGCGTGCCGCCGACGAGAAGGGGCGTCCCCGGTCGGGGCCCGTCGGCGGCCGCTCGCAGTCCGAGATGGGCGAAGAGTGCAGTGATCGCGGTGACCAGGGCCAGGCCACCGCCTGCGGGCAGGGATCGGCGCACGCACGCGGCACGAGCGGACGCCATCCCGGCCATCACACCTCCCCCGCCGCCCCACGGATGCTGTTCACCATCCAGTGTGAGCCTGTGCCGTGGCTTTGACCCCGCCGGCACGCCCATGAGAATTGTCGCCCGCATTCCCCCCTAGGGTTCCCCGTCGTCGCGCATGTCATCCGTTGTGACCATTTTCGCGCCCGGATAGTCCGGGTTTGCCGGGCCGCAACGGATGACATCCGCAACGGGACGCGCCGATTTCCGGCGCGATGCCTCGCGCCGAGCCGTCCGCTGCGCGGACCGATTCTGCGCGTCGACACAATGAGGTCATGACTGCACTGACGTTCGGGGTGTTCATCCCGCAGGGCTGGAAGATGGAACTGGCCGGGTTGCCGACCCCGCAGGAGAAGTGGGCCAAGTCCGTCGAGATCGCGCAGCTGGCCGAGGACCTCGGCTTCGACTCGTTGTGGGTCTACGACCATGTGCACAACGTGCCGAAGCCGGCGGGGGAGGCGGTCTTCGAGGCCTGGACCACGTTGGCCGCGATCTCCCAGCGCACCGAGCGGATCATGCTGGGTCAGATGGTCGGCTGCGCGCCGTACCGCAACCCGGCGCTGCTGGCCAAGATCACCGCGAACATCGACGTGATCTCCGGCGGCCGGTTGATCTGGGGCATCGGCGCGGGCTGGTACCGCAACGAGTTCGCGGGCTACGGCTACGACTTCGCGTCCCCGGCCGACCGCATCCGGGCCATGGCGGAGACCGTGGAGATCGTCACCGGGCTGTGGAAGGAGCCGTCGTTCTCCTACCAGGGCCGCTACTTCACCCTGGACCGCGCGCAGTGCGACCCCAAGCCGTTGCAGGACCGTCCGCAGGTGCTCATCGGCGGCGGCGGTGAGCAGTTGACGCTGCGCGTGGTGGCGCGGTTGGCCGACGCGGCGAACTTCGGCGGCAATCCGGAGCAGTTCGCGCACAAGTGCGAGGTGCTCAAGGGTCACTGCAAGGACCTGGGCCGGGACTACGACACCATCGCCAAGACGTGGGCGCCGGACCTCTACCTCCGCGAGAGCGAGGCAGCGCTGCACGCCGAGAACATCACCTCGCTGTGGGGCGAGGACTTCGAGTCCTGGCAGGCCGGGAACCTGGTCGGCACGGTGGAGCAGGTCACCGAGAAGATCGTCGAGTACGTGCGCCTGGGCTGCACCGGCTTCTACCCCTGGTGCCGGGACTATCCAGAAACCCGGAGCATGACCCTGTTCGCCGAGACGGTCATCCCGGAGGTCAGGCGCTTGGTCGGCTGAGCGTCACGCGCTGACCACCGTCGTGTCAGCCTTGGAGTTGGTGACTATGTGGACCGAGGGTAGGCATGCATGAATCCCGGCCAGAACTTCGCCGAGCTTCGTTGGGTCATCGACGTGCACATCATCGATGACCCCCGGGCGGCGGACCTGCGCCGCATGAATGAGCTTGGCTGGATCTGGCTACAGGTCACGGACACGCTGATCGAGGAGGTCAGCCGGCGCAAAGACCCGAT
>DASXPS010000121.1 GCA_036493475.1 Sporichthyaceae bacterium
CGCCGGATCGAGACAAACCAGAGTCCCCGTCCGCACCCGGGTCGGAAATTGGTTCTTGTAGAGGGCCTTCTCGCACGACCGGCAACGAAGGAGGTTGAACAGCAGTGGGTGCACGACGTCGCAGTGCGCGGGGCGAGTTCCTGGGTGAAGATTCGGGCGTAGAGCGCGACTCGCAGACTCATGCCGTGAGTCTGGACGGGGGCACCGACAGCTTCGCCGATCTCCGGCCATCTGATCCCGCCGCTTCGGGTGTCTGAGAGGGCCGGCCGCCCGGTTTGTCCGGTGGGCTGTCCGGGCTTGTCCGGTTTCGCGAACAGATCCCGGCAGAAATCCGCGTGCGATGAGTGGTTAGCCCGAACCGAGCGGGCAAAGGTCGCGGGACGACGCGGGGGGTTCGCGTCGCACGATGACAGGGAGGGAAACCGTCATGACCAAGACCAAGCGCGCGTTGACCGCCACCGCCGTTACGGCAGCCGCCACCGCGATCGCCCTGGTCCCGGCCACGGCCCAGGCCCGCCACATGCAGCCTCGCGACCTCGAGACCACCACGGTCATGGGGCACGCGGACTACACGCAGTTGTCCACCCACGATCAGGTGCTCGTCGGCGCCCGAGGGGTCGCCGACGGCGGCTTCGGCGCGTTCGGCATCCAGAACGACGATGGCACCGCCCGCGGCAGGATCACCTGTGTCACCGGTTCCACCGCGACCGACGGCGTCAACGATGCCGCCATCGGGGTGCACATCACCCGGTCCACGATCGCCGGATTGCCCAGCGGCACCGACGCGATCGAGTACGTGCGCGACGGCGGCGGGAACCAGTCCGACGCCTCCGGCCTGGTGACCGGCACCGCGACCTGCCCGGAGTCCGGGTTCACCGTGCCGAGCGGGGTGCTGGTCACCGTCCCCGACCAACCCGGGGACAACAACCCCGGCGAGGACCGGTGGCAGCGGTACAGCCGCTATCACCGCGCTGACGACGGCTTCGACCGCGGCCGCGACGGCTTCCGGGTGCAGATCCAACACTGACGAGCGCCGGGCGCCCCGCTCACCCTCGGGTGAGCGGGGCGTTCTGCACCACCGAGGAAACCCACACCCGGAGGCTTGTCCGGTCTTGGCCCGGTTGGGGACCGTTTCACGATTGCGGGATGGCAAAAAACATCGAAGATCCCGCGGTTCGAAGCGCAGGCCAAGCAAGGGTGTAAGGGACGACGCGGGGGGATTCGCGTCGAAGTCCGCACCCGGGCCAAAACTCCCGAACGTGCGACAGACCGACACACGGAGGGGATCGTCATGACCAAGACCAAGCGCGCGTTGACTCTGGCCGCCGTTACCGCGGCCACCACCGCCACCAGCCTGGTCCCGGCCACCGCCGCACAGGCCCGCCACCAGCAACCGCACTTCCAGATCACCACGGTCGCCGGGCAGGCGCGGTTCACCCAGCTGCCCACCCATGACCGCGTTTCCATCGACGTGAAGGGCATTTCTGACGACGGCTCCGGCCGCTTCGAGATCCGCAGCGACGCCGGCCGCGCCGACGGCAAGGTCATCTGTGTCACCGGCTCCCGGGCCACGCCGGGCTTCACCGACGCCGCGATCGGACTGCACATCAACCGTTCCACGATCGCCGGCCTGACCCGTGGCACCGACGCGATCGAATGGGTGCGCGACGGCGGTCGGCGCAACGCCGATTCCTCCGGCCTGGTGACCGGCAGCGCGAACTGCCCGACCGCCGGGTTCACCGTGCCGAACGGCGTGCTGGTCCAGGTGCCGGACCGAAACCCGCTCAACGGCGGCGGCGACCGCACTGACCACCGCGATCACCGCGACCACCGCGACGACGGCTACCGGGTCAGGATCAACCACTGATGCGCTCGGACGCCCCGTCCGCCCCGCGCGGGCGGCCGGGGCGTTCGGTGTTCGGCGACCCGCGCACCCATGCCGACTTCAAACCGTCCGAACGGACCGGTTACCCGGGCCGTTCGGCCGATCACGTCGGGGTAGTAGGTGGACGACCATGTCGTCGAGCGGCGATGACGCACACCTACGACGGGGGGTCGAGGATGCGGGTCTACCTTTGCGGGCCGGACGACGGATTTGTCGATGAAATCGACCGATTCGCGGCATTCATGGCGGCCGAGATCATGCTCACCGACGCGGGTCACCGGGTGGCCTCCGCCTACACCACCGGGCTGGTCGACGACCTGATCACCGGCGCCGCGCACGACGCCGCCGCGCTGGATGCGGCGCAGGTCGTGGTGACCCTGCCGGGCACGCCCGCCGACGCCTTCGAGTTGGCCGAGGCATCCCGTGCGGCCAAGCTCGTGCTCGCCCTCGACGACCTGGTTTGGGTCAACGCCTGAGCGCACCCACCGGGGGCGGATGCGTGGGAGGGAAGTCGATGAACAGTTCAGCGGACTGGACCCTGTGGAGCACCACCGCTCGCGTCGTGGTCACCGACCCCGCCGTGCTACCCGCCGCCCTGCACCTCATCCGGGCCGAACTGGCCCTGGTGGAGGCCGCGTGCAATCGATTCAGCCCCGATTCCGAACTGAGCCTGGTGTGCGCGCAGGCCGTGGATCGTCCCTTGACCACCACGGTCAGCCCCATGCTGTCCGCGTTGCTGCGGATGGCACTGGAGGCCGCCGAGCGCACTGACGGCGATCTGGACCCGACCCTGGGCGCGGCATTGATCGGCCTGGGCTATGACCGCGACTACCTGCTCATCGGCCCGGACGACCGGCCCCCGGTGCGTCCGCGCCGGGTTGATTGGCGCGCGGTTCGGCTGACCGGAGACCGGCTGTCCGTGCCCGCGGGCACCGTGCTGGACCTTGGCGCCACCGCGAAGGCCGCGGCAGCCGACCATTGCGCGCAACTGACGTACCGTCAGTTCAATGTCGGGGTGCTGATCGAACTGGGCGGGGATCTGGCCACGGCGGGCCCGGCGCCGCACGGCGGCTGGCGCATCGACGTGCAGGATCGTGACGAGGATCCGGCCGACGCCGTGACGCTGCCCGCCGGGGCCGCCCTGGCCACCTCGAGCACGCAGCGTCGGGTGTGGCGGCGTGGCGGGACCCGCATGCACCACGTGTTGGACCCCCGCACCGCCCTGCCGGTGGCGCCGGTCTGGCGCAGTGCGTCGGTGGTCGCGGGCAACTGTGTCGCGGCCAACACGCTGAGCACCGCGGCCCTGATTCGGGGTCAGCAGGCCCCGGGATGGCTACGCCGCATCGGCGCACCGGCCTGGTTGGTCGACGCGGCCGGCAGCACGCACGCCATCAACGGGTGGCCCGCATGAACACCCGCCGGCACACCGACCGGGAACGCATCGCAGGATGAGGCCATGACCACCGACGCCGCCACCCCCCGGGGCCGGCTGTCGGTGGAGCTCATCGTGGCCGCCGCGGTACGCATCATCGAGGCGGAGGGCGAGGCGGCGGCGTCCATGCGCCGCATCGCCGCGGAGCTCGATGTCGCCGCGATGTCGCTGTACAACCACGTGCCGAACAAGGCCGCGCTGCTGGACGCGGTGGCCGATTGGGTGGGTACCCAGATCGAGCTGCCCACCGAGCCCGGCGCGGACTGGGAAGCCCGGGCCCGCACGCTGCTGCATGCCTTCCGCGACGTGGTGCGCCGCTATCCCAACTGCATGCAGTTGTCGATGTCCCGCGCCCCGATGTCCACGGTGGCGCTGGTGCCGCTGGAGTATGCGCTGGACATGGCGCACGAGGCGGGCTACCCGGAGGCCAACGCAATTCGGTTGATCCGGGCGTTCACCTCCTACGTGATCGGCTCGATCACCACCGCCAACGCGCGCGCCGCGGCCGCGCGGGCCATCGTCGAGGGCAATGCGCTGCCCGCGATCCCCATCGAGCGTTTCCCGCACCTGGCCGCCCTGGGCCCCCGGCTGCTGGAACTGAATCCGGACGCCGACTTCGAATTCGGCCTGGATCTGCTGCTCGGCGCGCTGCGTCGCGGTTGACAAGGGCGGCCGCCGCGTCCAGACTTACAATGTAAGTTTCTCGGCCGACCGCCCGGAGGGGAGTGGTCGCGATGAACGAGCTGAAGTCCGTGGTGCGCTGGGGCGGCCGCTACGGGATCGCCCGCGCGGTCATCAAGGCGGGCGCCCGCAGCGGCGACCTGCACGGCCGGTTGGCCACCGACCCGCGCATCCGCGCCTATCCGTACAACCTCTACGACGAGGTCCGCTCGCGCGGGGACATTGTCCCCGGCAAGTTCGCCATGATGACCGCCCGGCACGCGGTGGCCTCGGAGATCCTGCGCCACGAGGACTTCCACGTCGGATTCCCGCAGGACGCCATGGTCGGTCCGATCGCCCGCGCCATCCGCTGGGCGCACGACGACACGGTGACCGGACCGGTCGAACCCCCGTCAATGCTCGCGACCAACGGTGCCGAACACGCCCGCTACCGCCGGCTGGTCAGCAAGGCGTTCACCGCCCGCGCCGTGGAGGCACTGGGCACCGACGTGGAACGCATCGCCGATGACCTGCTGGACCGGATGAGCACCGTGCCCGACGGTCGGGTGGACCTGGTAGCCGACTACGCCGCCGCCCTTCCGGTGCAGGTGATCGCCGGGATGTTGGGGGTCCCGTTGCACATGCAGGACACGTTCCTGCGCTGGGGCGCGGATCTGACGCAAAGTCTGGACATCGACATGCGCTACCGGGCGTTCCGCCGCAGCGAACGTGCGCTGCGCGCGCTGAACACCTGGCTGCTCACCCACTTCGAGCAGCTGCGCCACGAGCCCGGCGACGACCTGCTCTCCCGGGTGATCCTGGCCGGCCGCGCCGAGGACGAGCCGGAATTGACCGACGTCGAGCTCACCGCGGTGGCCGGGCTGGTGCTCACCGCCGGGTTCGAGACCACCGTCAACCTGATCGGCAACGCGGTGGTGCTGCTGCTGGCGCACCCCGAGCAACTGCAGATCCTGCGCTCTGCAGCCGGGGACTGGCGCAACGCGGTCGAGGAGACCCTGCGCTACGACTCCCCGGTGCAGAACACCGCCCGGCACGCCACCCGCGCCATCGAGATCCGCGGCACCACCGTGCGGCGACTGCAAATGGTGGTGGTCATGCTGGCCGCGGCCAACCGGGACCCGGCGGTGTTCGCCGACCCGGCGCGCTACGACGTCACCCGCGCCAACGCCCGCGATCACCTGGCGTTCTCCGCCGGCGCCCACTATTGCCTGGGCGCGGCGCTGGCCCGGCTGGAGGGCGAGATCGCGCTGCGCAAGCTGTTCGAGAAGTTCCCCGACCTGGGCCTGACCGCCGCGCCGCAGCGGCGCCCCACCCGGATCCTGCGTGGCTGGCAACAGCTGCCGGTCCGGCTGCACGCGGGCGTGTCCGTCACCTGATCATCCCTCAGTTTCCCGTAACGCAAGGAGATACCGTGCAGAGCTCGCTCGCCCCGATCCGACCGAAGGGCTTCACCCGCTGGTTCACCCGGCACGCCGTCGGACGGATGGCCCTGCAACTCGGGTTGCGGCAGGGCGAGATCTACCCGCGCCTGGTGCTGGACGACAAGCTGCGGGACAACCCGTACCCGTTCTATGCGCAGATCCGGGACACCGCCGCCCTGGTGCCCGGCAAGTTCGCGTTCGCCACCGCCCGCTACGAGTTGGTCAGCGAATTGCTCAAGCGGACCGATCTGCACACCGGCTTCCCCATCGAGTCCTCGCCGCGGCCCATCCGCACCATGCTGCAGTGGGCCATGGAGCCCGAGGCGCTGTCCCCGGTCGACCCGCCGTCGATGCTGGTCACCGACGGTCCACAGCACCTCAAGGCCCGCAAGGCGGTCTCCCGCGCGTTCACCGCGAAGGCGGTGAACGACCTGGAGCAGCGGGTGGTGGAGATCGCCGAGGAGTTGCTCGACGGCATGGCCCGGGACGGCCCCAACGGCGACCTCATCGGAGACTACGCCGAGGTGCTGCCGGTCCGGGTGATCGCGGAGATCCTCGGCGTCCCGCTCGCGATGATGCCGACCTTCCTGTCCTGGGGTCACGCCCTGGCCGTCTCGCTGGATTTCGGCCGCGACTACACCACCATGCGTCGCGCCGAGTGGGCGATGTTGGAGCTGAACTCCTGGTTCCGCGAGCACTTCGCCGCGTTGCGCCGCGAGCCCGCGAACAACCTGCTCAGCCGGATGATCACCGCCGCTGACGCGGACGACGATCCGCTGACCGAGATCGAATTGGTGTCGATCGCCGGACTGGTGCTGGCCGCCGGCTTCGAGACCACCGTCAACCTGATCGGCAACGGCAGCGCGCTGCTGTTCGCGCACCCGGAGCAACTGGAGGATCTGCGCGGGCGGCCCGAGGGCTGGCGCAATGCGGTAGAGGAGATCCTGCGCTATGACCCGCCGGCGCAGAACACGGTGCGGCATGCCATCGCCGACACCACCATCGCCGGCCTCGAGGTGCCCAAGGGCAAGTTCATCGCGCTGGTGCTGGCCGGGGCCAACCGTGACCCGGTGGTGTTCGACGACCCGGAACGCTTCGACATCACCCGGCCGAACGCCAAGGACCACATCTCCTTCGGCGGCGGCGTGCACTACTGCCTGGGCGCGGCACTGTCCCGGATGGAGGGCGAGACCGGCCTGCGCATGCTGTTCGAGCGCTTTGCAGACCTGAGGTCCACCGCAGCGCCCACCCGACGGCCCGCACGATTGTTGCGCGGCTACGCATCAATGCCGGTTCGGCTCGGCGCCGACCGGGTGATTCCCGCTCGGGGATGAATCGCGCGGTCCCGGACAGGT